>NZ_CP103834.1:1272500-1572500 GCF_029774175.1 Actinobacillus genomosp. 1
TGAATTTATTTGGTATGAATATTCTCGAACGCTATATCGGCAAAACTATTATTGCGATGATTTTTGCCGTACTGTTAATGTCGAGCGGTTTGGTGTTTATCATTAAATTAGTCGAGGAATTTAAAGATGTCGGTAAAGGCTCTTATGATGCTTTAACCGCCACTTACTACTCGCTTTTAATGCTACCAAGCGATATTAAAGAATTTATCCCTGTGGTTGCCTTAATCGGCGGTTTATTAGGCTTGGGAAACCTTGCCAGCCGTAGCGAACTGGTGGTGATGCAAGCCTCCGGTTTTTCCCGTTTCCGTATCGGTCTAGCTGTTATGAAAACGGCGATTCCTCTCATTGTTTTCACTATGTTTATTAGCGAATGGGGAATCCCGCAAACCGAACAATATGCTCGAAATATGCGTTCTATCGCGCAAAGCGGCGGCTCGATGCTATCGACTAAAGGCGGCTTTTGGGCAAAAGACGGTAATGATTTTATTTATATTCGCCATATCGAAAACGAGCGAAAATTAAATAATGTGTCGATTTATCATTTTGAAGACAAAGTCTTAAAATCAGTCACTCAAGCCGATAATGCGATTTTTAATGGTGAGAATTGGACATTACAAAGCGTACAAACTTCATCACTTGCCGATAACAGTATTCAACAAGCAAAAGAAGTCAATAAAAACTGGCAGACAACGATTACACCAAGCAAATTAGGTATCGTATCGCTCAAACCGGAATCACTGTCTATTTCAGGTTTATCCGATTATGTCGGCTTCCTAAAAGAAACCGGACAAGATTCCAAACGCTTCCAAATTGCTTTTTGGCGTAAAGTGTATCAGCCGATTTCAATGGCAGTGATGATGTTGCTTGCGATCTCGTTTGTCTTTGGACCGCTGCGCAGTAGCGCAATGGGAACCAAATTATTTATCGGTATCATCGCCGGCTTCGTGTTTTACGTATCCAATATCGTATTCGGCAATATGACGCTTGTCTTCTCGTGGATACCGGTCGCTATCGGTGCGTTAATTCCGAGCTTAATCTGTTTAAGTATTGTTTGGTGGCTACTCACCAAAAAACGTGATTAATAACAAGTAATAACAAGCGGTTAAATTTCTGCAAAATTTTGCAAAAAATTAACCGCTTAGTTATGCTAAAATCCTCTCAAATTTTTCTTATCTCAATTTTAATATCGTAATGACTCAACAACGTTTCGTTCATCTTAAAGTCCATAGTGATTTCTCTATGATTAACGGTTTGGCTAAGGTAAAACCATTGGTCAAAACGGCGGTTGCTAACAATATGGTGGCAATGGCATTAACCGATTTCAGTAACTTTTGCGGATTGGTGAAATTTTATGGCGAAGCGTTAGGTGCCGGATTAAAACCGATTATCGGTGCGGATATTTTCGTTCGCCCCGAACCGGATAGCGAAGATTTCTTTGAGCTGACTTTACTGGCAAAAAACAACACCGGTTATCACAATATTACTCTTTTACTTTCAAAAGCTTATCAACAAGGTTATGTTGAATTTCCGTTAGTCGAAAAAGCGTGGCTTGCCGAGTTAAATGAGGGCATCATTGTGCTTTCCGGCGGACGAAACGGCGATGTTGGAAAAGCTCTACTCAAAGAAAATGAAGCGGAAGCAGACGAATTAGTTAGCTTTTATCAGCAATATTTCCCAAATCATTACTATCTCGCGCTCTGTCGTACTGGCCGTGTGGATGAAGAACGCTATATTCAACAAGCGGTGCCTTTTTCACAAAAACACCAATTACCGTTAGTTGCGGTAAATGACGTGATGTTCTTGAAAGAAGACGATTTTGATGCGCACGAAATTCGTGTGGCAATCCACGACAGCTACACCTTGGATGATCCGAAACGCCCGAAAAAATATTCGCCGCAACAATATTTCCGTAGCGAACAAGAAATGTGTGCCTTGTTTGCCGATTTACCGCAAGCGATTGAAAATACGGTACAAATTGCAATGCGATGCAATGTGACCGTGCGTTTAGGAGAATATTTCTTACCGAATTTCCCAACCGGCGATCTTTCCACCGAAGATTTTTTAGTGAAAAAATCACGTGAAGGTTTGGAAGAGCGTTTGGAATTTCTATTTCCGGATCCGGAAGAACGTAAAGACAAGCGGTCTGTTTATGATGAACGTTTGCAAGTCGAGCTGGACGTAATTAACCAAATGGGCTTCCCCGGCTACTTCCTGATCGTAATGGAATTCATTCAGTGGTCGAAAGATAACGATATTCCGGTTGGCCCGGGGCGTGGTTCCGGGGCGGGATCTTTAGTGGCGTATGCGTTAAAAATTACCGATTTAGACCCGCTTGCCTTCGACTTGCTCTTTGAACGTTTCTTAAATCCTGAGCGTGTTTCAATGCCCGATTTCGACGTCGATTTCTGTATGGACGGACGAGATCGTGTGATTGAACACGTCGCCGACACTTACGGTCGTCAAGCGGTTTCACAGATCATTACCTTCGGTACGATGGCGGCAAAAGCGGTAATCCGAGATGTAGGTCGTGTGCTAGGGCACCCGTATAATTTTGTCGATCGTATTTCTAAACTGATTCCGCCGGATCCAGGGATGACGTTAGCAAAAGCCTTTGATGCCGAGCCGAAATTGCCGGAACTTTACGACGCCGATGAAGAAGTGAAAGACTTAATCGATATGGCACGTAAATTGGAAGGCGTAACCCGAAATGCCGGCAAACACGCCGGTGGTGTGGTTATTGCACCAACGGCAATTACCGATTTCTCACCGCTTTATTGCGATTCGGAAGGGCTTCATCCGGTGACTCACTTCGATAAAAATGATGTGGAATATGCCGGTTTAGTAAAATTTGACTTCTTAGGCTTACGTACGCTCACCATTATTAAATGGGCATTGGAGATGATTAACCAACGCTTAGCCCGAGAAGGCAAAGAACCAGTGCGTATCGAAAGTATTCCGTTAGATGATAAGAAATCTTTTGATTTGTTACTTGCTTCGAAAACAACGGCGGTATTCCAGCTAGAGTCACGCGGGATGAAAGATCTGATTTCACGTCTGAAGCCCGACTGTTTTGAAGATATTATCGCATTAGTGGCATTATTCCGTCCCGGTCCGCTTGAATCCGGCATGGTACAAAACTTTATCGACCGTAAACATGGTCATGAAGAAGTTTCTTACCCTGATGCACAATATCAGCACGAATCGCTTAAACCGATTTTAGATCCGACCTATGGCGTTATCGTTTACCAAGAACAAGTAATGCAAATCGCACAGGTACTTGCCGGCTATACCTTAGGCGGCGCGGACTTATTACGCCGTGCAATGGGGAAGAAAAAACCGGAAGAAATGGCGGCACAGCGTGAAATCTTCGAAAAAGGGGCAATCAAACAAGGTGTTGATGGCGATCTTGCGATGAAAATCTTTGACTTGGTGGAAAAATTCGCCGGCTATGGTTTTAACAAATCGCACTCTGCCGCTTATGCGTTGGTTTCTTACCAAACATTATGGCTGAAAGCACACTACCCTGCCGAATTTATGGCAGCGGTAATGACTTCGGAGATGGATAATACCGACAAAATTGTTGGCTTTTATGACGAATGTATCAATATGGGCTTAACCGTTGTTCCGCCTGATGTAAACAGTGGTAAACACCGTTTTTCAGTGAATGAAAAAGGCGAGATTGTTTATGGCTTAGGCGCAATTAAAGGCGTGGGCGAAGGACCGGTTGAAGCGATTTTAGAAGCGCGTGAAAAAGACGGTATCTTCAAAGATTTATTTGATTTGACCGCACGTGTCGATTTGAAAAAAATCAATCGCCGTACCTTTGAAGGCTTAATTATGTCGGGTGCTTTCGATAAATTAGGCCCGCATCGTGCTGCACTGATGAAAAATTTAGAAGATGCACTGAAAGCTTCTGATCAACACAGTAAAATGGAAGCACTCGGGCAAAGCGATATGTTTGGTGTGCTGACTGAAACGCCGGAAGAAGTGCAAAATGCCTATGCAAATACGCCGAAATGGTCGGAACAAACCGTTTTGGAAGGTGAACGCACCACACTCGGTTTATATTTAAGCGGTCACCCAATCGGACGATTCTTAAAAGAGTTATCGCACTATGCGCCAGTACGTCTAAATGAACTGCAACCAACACGCCGTGGGCAAGTAGTTACCGTTGCCGGTATTATTATGGGTTCACGTATTGCCGTAACCAAACGAGGCAGCCGTCTTGGGATTGCTACCATTGAAGATCGTTCCGGTAAATTAGATATGACACTATTCTCGGAAGCACTCGAAACTTACGGTCATCTTTTAGAGAAAGATCGTATTGTGATCGCTACCGGTTCGGTGCAATTCGATGATTTTAGCGGCGGGTTAAAAATGTCGGTGCGAGAAATAGCTACTTTAGACGAAGCTCGCAGTCGCTATGCGAAAAGCCTTGCTTTAGCGATTAGTCAAGAACAGCTCACACCGCAATTTGTAAAAGAATTACGAGAAATCATCGAACCGAATAAAGAAGGGACGTTACCGTTACATTTCTACTACCAAAGTCCTGAAGGCAGAGCCTTATTACGTAGCGGCGTAGAATGGCGAGTAACCCCGAAAGATGAAATGCTCGACCAACTCAAAGCTCTACTCGGTGAAAACGCCGTAGAACTGGAGTTCGAATAACAAAACAAGCGGTTGAATTTGCAGATTTTTTTTGCAAATTTGACCGCTTGTTATTTGGTGAAATGGAAAAATATGTAACTTTTGTCTATTAAACCATTAAAGCTGTACCGCTAATTTTGCATAGGCTCGTTCGGCTTTTGCCAAGGCTTTTTCCGTGTTCTCATCACGGGCTAAGATAACCCCCAAGCGACGGTGACCGTTTACTTCGCCTTTACCGAATAAACGGATATTCGTACCGATTTCTTCTAACACTTTATCAAGATTACCGAATCTCACATTATTTGATTTGCCTTCAACTACAATCGCCTTGGAAGCTGCCGGGCTAATTTGATAAATTTCCGGAATCGGTAAGCCTAAAATCGCACGAGCGTGTAAGGCAAACTGAGAAAGCTCTTGCGAAGCCATGGTGACCATTCCCGTATCATGCGGGCGAGGCGAAACTTCATTAAAGATAATTTCATCACCACAAACAAACAATTCCACACCGAAAATACCACGTCCGCCTAGTGCGGTTGTAATTCGCTCTGCCGTTTCTTGCGCACATTTTAACGCGAGTTCGGACATCGCTTGCGGCTGCCAAGATTCACGATAATCGCCATCTTCTTGACGATGCCCGATTGGTGCTAAGAAAGACGTGCCGTTTACGTGACGCACGGTTAATTGCGTGATTTCATAATCAAATTTGATAAAGCCTTCTACAATCACACGTCCGCCGCCGGCGCGTCCGCCTTCTTGTGAATAATCCCACGCTTGCTGAATCTGATCTTCGGATTTGATCACCGATTGTCCGTGACCGGACGACGACATAATCGGTTTAACCACACACGGAATACCAATCTCATTAATCGCCTGTTTAAAATCTTCCAAATTATCTACAAAACGGTAAGGAGAGGTTTTTAAACCGAGTTCTTCTGCCGCTAAACGACGAATCCCTTCACGGTTCATCGTTAATTGTGTTGCTTTTGCGGTCGGTACAACGTTATAACCTTCCTGCTCTAACTCAACGAGTGTTGCCGTAGCAATCGCTTCAACTTCCGGCACGATAAAATCCGGCTTTTCTTGTTCCACTAATGCTCGTAATGCTTCTCCATCTAGCATAGAGATTGTATAAGCTCGGTGTGAAACTTGCTGTGCAGGTGCATTTTCATAGCGATCCACCGCGATCACTTCTACGCCTAAGCGTTGTAATTCAATTACAACTTCTTTACCTAACTCTCCGGAGCCAAGCATCATTACTTTCGTCGCATTCGGTCTTAATGGTGTGCCAATTGTGGTCATTTTTTCTTCCTCTAAAGCTAAAGCAATCGTTTGCGCAAATTATATAATAAAGCGGTAAGGTTTTGTGAAAATTTTGTAAAACCTTACCGCTTGTTATTTAGATATTAAAAAACTATTCCGTTTTTTCCGTTACGACTTCTGTCGTTTTGGCTTCCGTTTCAGTATTTTCAATTTCTTCTACTTTTTCCATTGCACCTTGAATAGTGAGTTGTACTTCAACCGAAATAAGCGAACGTAATATCTCTTCCGCTTCCTTCGCTTTCTCCATAATGCATTTTCCTTCACTATCAAAATAGCCTTGCGCTTTTAAGCTCGCACTAAAGGTTGAAAATAGTGCCTTATCGAAAAACTCAGGAGCGTTAATGCCGTGTAATACCGATAAACGTTGCGCAATTGAGCGGCTCTCTTTTTCTAATGCCGCACGGCTGATTTCCGGATGTTCAAGCAGAATACTCAAACTAATATAGTAACGTTGTAGAATCTCACGTACGCCCGCCGCATGCAATTGCAAAGCACGAACGCGTGCACGATTGATTTGTAAAACGTCACTCTCGTATTTCACAATACGCTGTGAAGCGAATTCCGTTAAAATCGCTTCAACTTGGTTTCTGACGTCATTCTCTTCAAAATGAAGAAATAATTCCGCTTTCAAGAACGGATAAATACGATTAACCGTTTTAATAATCAGATCTTTCGATACCGACTCATGGTGCAAAATAATACTTGCAACAAGTGAAGGCAACACAAATAAATGCTGAATATTATTGCGATAATAAGTCATTAGCACGGCTGATTCTCGATCTAAACGAATCATTTCACCAAAACTATCTTTCTCACTAATTACACCGGAACGAGGTAAAGTCAGCACATGCTCAAGCATTTCCTCCGCACTTTCGCTCGGCACGATCACATCATCGGAATAATTGACACGCTTAAACAACTGCAAATAGCTATCGACTTGTTCAATCAACTGTTCCCGAGCTAACGCACGTTGGCGTGAAGCAAGCAAGACGGAACCAATCAAATTTTTCGCATTAATTGCCGCCGCTTTATTGATATTTATCATTACTTGATGCGCTACCGAATCGACCGCTTCATTCAACCATTTTGGTCGGCTGTCTTCAGATTGCGTATCTTTCCATTCCGGGAAATACTGATTTAAATAGTTATTCACTTGAATCGGCTCGGCAAAATTCACATAGCATTGCCCTAAGTTTTTCAGCTTTTTAATCACACGCAGTACTAAACCGGCATTTTCTTTTTCTTTTGCCGCACCGCGTAACTCTTTGGCATAAGTATCCACTTCCAATACGTGTTCATAACCGATATACACCGGTACGATACTAATCGGGCGAGTTAGACCGCGTTGCAATGCTTGCAATGTCATCGACATCATACCTGTTTTCGGTTCGAGTAAACGTCCGGTACGAGAGCGACCACCTTCAATAAAGTATTCGACCGAGTATCCGCGATAAAAAAGCTCCGCCAAATATTCACGGAAAATCGTCGAATATAAGCGGTTACCTTTAAAAGTACGACGGATAAAAAACGCTCCCCAGCTACGGAAAATCGGACCTGCCGGAAAGAAATTCAGATTAATCCCCGCAGCGATATGCGGCGGAACTAAACCTTGATGATAAAGCAAATATGAAAGCAATAAATAATCCATATGGCTACGGTGACACGGTACATAAACGATTTCATGTCCTTCTAATGCCAATTTACGTACTCTATCGCCGTTCTGTACATTAATACCTTGGTAAAGTTTATTCCATAACCAACTGAGAATACGATCCGCAATACGTAAGCTTTCATGGCTTACATCAGCTGCGATCTCATTCACAATTTTTTCCGCTTCTTGACGAGCTTTTTCTATAGGAATTTTCTTCGTTTTCGCTTCTTCTTCAATGGCACTTTTAATCGCCGGTGATTGAATAATTTTATTAAACATCGCTTGACGATCAGGCAATCTAGGCCCCATGGCGGAATAACGTTGCTTCGCAAAGTGAATTTTTGCCACTCGTGCCAATTTTTGTGCGATTCCTTCATCGGCACCGTGTTCTGCAACCATATATTTCAACGAAAGAGCTTGAGAAAAACGCACAAAGTTATCGCGCCCAAACCAAATCATCGAAATAATGCGTTGGAAACTACTCATTAAACGCAAATGAGGTTCCGATTCTTTCCCCGGTGAGCGTCCCCATAGCACGGAAACCGGTACTAATTGAACGTCAAGCGATTCATTATTTCGATGTAAATCCAAATAACGATAAAAGATCGCTTCCGTTTCGCTTTTCGCTCCCTTTGATTTAAAAAAGCGACGTCCTTCATCTAAAAATACATAACGAGGTAAAGATTGACCGTTTAATTCATTATTCTGTAACGGATCAGGTAAATTAAGTGCCAAACAGTTTTTTTGCAGAATCAATAAATCGGTTTGAGAGGTATAAGGTAAAACATAAATAATAGGTTGTGCTAAGTTCAGGCTAAGTTCCTTGACCGGATCGGTTGGAATAGCTCGAGATTTAACCAGTAATGAAAGCGGAATATTTAACGCTTTACGATAAAAATTTAAGAGGCTAGACATTTTAATATCCTTAATTGTTATGGTTTATGCCGTCTAAAGTATTTCGCCCGCAGTTTATCATAAATTTGTGAAAATTTTCTGAATTTATCTAGTTACAAATAAAAAATTACTGTATATAATAACAAAAAATCTGTATATAAAGACAGCGAGGAAAAAATGTCACGTAAACACTTAACTGCTCGTCAGCAAGAAATTTTTGATTTTGTCAAACATCATATTGAAACAACAGGTATGCCGCCGACGCGCGTTGAGATTGCACGAGAAATCGGTTTTAAATCGCCGAATGCCGCTGAAGAACATTTAAAAGCATTAGCGCGTAAAGGCTACATCGAAATGCTTTCCGGAACATCGCGCGGTATTCGTATTTTAGTTGATAATGAAGAAACTGCGGCAAATGACGACGGTTTACCTTTAATCGGTAAAGTGGCGGCAGGTACGCCGATTATGGCGATTGAACACGTTGAGAGTCATTATCCGGTAAACGGTGCAATGTTTAATCCGAACGCAGATTACTTACTTAAAGTAAATGGCAACTCAATGGAAAAAATCGGGATTTTAGACGGCGATTTACTTGCCGTACATAAAACAAATTTTGCGCGTAACGGTCAAGTTGTCGTTGCACGAGTTGATGATGAAGTTACGGTAAAACGTTTAGAGAAAAAAGGCGATCTTATTTATCTTCATCCTGAAAATGACGAACTACAACCGATTATTGTGGATCCTCGTATCGAATATATCGAAATTGAAGGAATTGCAGTCGGCGTTATTCGTAACAATGCTTGGATGTAAATTTATCAGGGAGAATGAACCGATTATTCGTTCTCCTTTTATTATGTTTAATGAAACTTTCAACCTTTTCACATTCCGAACAAGAATTGCTTGAAAAAGCAAATTGGTTAGCCGGTTTTACCCTAGGTGAAATAGCGCAGCAATTAAACATTGCTGTGCCGTTAGATCTCCGCCGAGATAAAGGCTGGGTCGGTCAATTAATCGAAACCGCATTAGGTGCAAAAGCAGGCAGCAAGCCGGAGCAGGATTTTGCTCATTTAGGCATTGAACTTAAAACCATTCCGATCAATCACAAAGGGTTTCCTTTAGAAACAACCTTTGTCAGTTTAGCACCTCTTACACAAAATACCGGTATTACTTGGCAAACATCGCACGTTCGTCATAAATTGCAAAAAGTGTTATGGATTCCAGTGCAAGGCGAAAGGCATATCCCTGTCGCTGAACGCCATATCGGGCAACCTATTTTGTGGACACCATCGTTTGAGCAAGAACAGCAGTTAAAAAATGACTGGGAAGAATTAATGGAATACATTATTTTCGGACGCTTAAACGAAATCAATGCCACGTTGGGCGAAGTGATGCAATTACGCCCTAAAGGTAGGAATAGCCGCTCACTCACTACAGCAATTAATCAGCAAGGCGAACGAATTCAATCTTTACCGTTAGGCTTCTATTTACGTAAACAATTTACCGCCGAAATTTTACAGAATTTTTTACGTTCTCCCCTTTAATTTTTACTTCACTATCGCTATGATCAGCTCCTTTTGGATATAGGTAATAATCTATTAAATTCTCTCTTTTTAAAAGGACATTTTATGTTTGATTGGATTGCCAATCCCGAGGCATGGGTTGCGCTATTAACCCTTACCGGGCTTGAAATCGTATTAGGTATTGATAATATTATCGTTATCAGTATTTTAGTTTCACGTCTTCCGATTCACCAACGTCAATCAGCCCGTATTATCGGTTTGGCTCTTGCAATGGGTACTCGTATTCTCTTATTACTTTCCCTTGCATGGATGATGAAATTAGTCGATCCGCTCTTTTCAATTGCAGGAATGCCTATTTCCGGTCGAGATTTAATTCTTTTAATCGGTGGTATTTTCTTAATTGTTAAAAGTGCAATGGAATTAAAAGAATCCATTGCGGCGGAATCTCATGACGAAAAACAAGAATCAGAGAAAAAAGCAAGTTTCTTAATGACGCTTGTTCAAATTGCTATTTTCGACGTAGTCTTCTCGCTTGACTCGGTCATTACTGCGGTGGCAATGGCGGACGATATTCCGGTGATGGTAATTGCAATTATTATTGCCGTGGGTGTTATGATGTTGGCTGCAAAAGCAATCGGTGATTTTGTCGATAACAATCCGACCATTAAAAATCTTGCACTCGCTTTCTTAATTTTAATCGGTGTGGTGTTAGTCGGCGAAGGCTTTAACATTCATATTCCAAAATCAGCGGTTTATACCGCAATGGGCTTCTCCGTTGTCGTAGAACTGTTAAATATTAAAATGCGTAAGAATCAAGCAAAACACGCTAAAGCATAATTAATCGGCCCTTGATGAAAATCAGGGGCTTTTTTAATGTAAAATAAAACATCCTTATTTTATTGCAAGCGGTCAATTTTTTGCCGAATTTTGCAATGTTTTCTATTAAAAGCTATGTTACTGATTGATATAAAAGATAAAGAACTCAGCCAAGAAGAGGTTGAAATCCTTGAGCACCCTCTCGTATCCGGATTAATTTTATTTAGCCGTAATTTTTACGACAAAGCTCAACTGGAAGCCTTAGTAAAAGCTATTCGCCAGCGAGTAAAAAAACCGTTACTGATTACCGTTGATCAAGAAGGCGGTCGAGTACAGCGTTTCCGTGAAGGCTTTACTAAATTACCGGCAATGCAAGCCTTCCATACACTTGCAAAAAATCCGCAAGAATCGACCGCTTTAGCCCAACAAACCGGTTGGTTAATGGCGGCTGAAATGTTCGCCTTAGATATTGATTTGAGTTTTGCTCCAGTCTTAGATTTAGGTCATCAATGTAAAGCAATTGGTGATCGTTCATTCGGTGAAAATCCGAATATGATTCTGCCGATCGCCGAAGCCTTTATTGACGGTATGAGAGAAATGGGGATGGCGACCACCGGTAAACACTTCCCCGGTCACGGACACGTATTAGCCGATTCGCATCTAGAAACACCGTTTGACGATCGTCCGAAAGAAGCGATTTTCAACCATGATATTTTGCCGTTTAAGCAACTTATTTCAAAAGGTAAACTGTCTGCAATTATGCCGGCTCACGTGGTTTATACGGAATGTGACAACCACCCGGCAAGCGGTTCGGAATATTGGTTAAAACAAGTCTTACGTAACCAACTTAACTTTAACGGTGTTATTTTTTCCGATGATTTAGGTATGAAAGGGGCCGGATTTATGGGTAGTTTTGTGGAACGTTCTGAGAAAGCGATTCACGCCGGTTGTGATTTACTGCTGCTCTGTAATGAACCGGAAGGGGTCGTCCAAGTATTAGACGGTTTAAAATATCAACCGACTAAAACGCAAACCGAACGCCATATTTCCTTGATGAAACGCAAAACGGTAAGTTGGAACGAACTGGAAGCAAGCCCTCGTTATCAGCAAGCACAGCAACGTTTAACCGCATTACAAAACGAATGGCTTGAATATAAAGCACAACATTGCTAATCATCACTCATTTTCATAGGGCATAAATACTCTTAATGCCCTAAATAAACGAATAAAAAATATCTCTTACTCTTTAATAAAATGATCTTAAATTGCCCGCATTTTCAACAGCAAAATTGTGTTTCATGCCAATGGCTAGAGAAGCCGTATGCTACACAGCTTATAGATAAAGAAGCCGATCTTAAGCGGTTAATTTCACCTTTTATTTTGCAAAATTTCACCGAAATCTTACCGCCGGTTCAATCTCCGCAAGCTCAATTTCGTAATAAAGCGAAAATGGTGGTATCCGGCAGTGTCGAGCGTCCGATTTTAGGCATTTTAAAAGATCAAACTGATCCGCAAAGTGGTATTGATCTGTGTGATTGCCCACTTTATCCTACTGAATTTGAAACGTTTTTTCCGATTTTGAAAAATTTTATCGCTCGAGCCGGACTCGTACCTTATAACATTTCGAAAAAGAAAGGCGAATTGAAGTATATTTTGATTACGCAAAGCCAATACAACCAGTCCGTTATGCTGCGTTTTGTGCTAAGAAGTGAGCAAAAACGACCGCTTGTCGAACGTGAATTGCCGAATTTATTAGTTAAACTGCCGAAAGATTCCGTAGTGAGCTTAAATATCCAGCCGCAACACGCTGCGATTTTAGAAGGTGAAACCGAAATTTTCCTTACCGAAAAAACCACGATTGAAGAAAACTTTAACGACATTCCGTTATTTATTCGTCCGCAAGGCTTTTTCCAAACTAATCCGAGTGTCGCTAGTCAGCTTTATGCTACAGCGCAAAACTGGGTAAAAGAGTTACCGATCCAACAATTTTGGGATCTGTTCTGTGGTGTGGGTGGCTTTGGTTTACATTGTGCCAAAACGTTACAAGAGAAGAATGAAAATGTTCAATTAACCGGTATTGAGATTTCCGCCTCGGCGATTGCCAGCGCTACTCAATCCGCCGAGCAATTACAACTTAAAAATGTCACATTCGCTTCGCTTGACTCGGCACAATTTGCGCTAAATGAGAAAGGAATAATACCGGATCTTGTGATCGTAAATCCGCCTCGCCGCGGTATCGGCAAACCACTTTCGGCGTTTTTAAATCAATTAGGTGCACCTTATTTAATTTATTCAAGCTGTAATGCTAGAACAATGGCGCAAGATTTTGAAGCCTTAAGTAATTATTCACTCCAAAAGGTGCAATTATTTGATATGTTTCCGCATACATCTCACTATGAAGTTCTCACCTTTTTAGTGAAGAAAGCGTAACTTTTCCTACCTTAATATCGGTAGGCGTTTATATTTTTGGCAAAATCTAGGTATAATTAAATCGTTTTAGTTTCATTTATCCGTATTCGATCAAAGAAGTGCTAGATTTTGTGAGCTAAATCACTTTTCTACAAGACAAATACGTAAAATGTCTTTACTATATCACTATTCTTTTTTTCATTAACTCTCAATTAGAGGATATTAACAATGGCTAAAATCGTTAAAGTAATCGGTCGTGAAATCATCGACTCACGTGGTAACCCAACTGTTGAAGCGGAAGTTCACTTAGAAGGTGGTTTCGTAGGTTTAGCAGCTGCTCCATCTGGCGCATCTACCGGTTCACGTGAAGCATTAGAATTACGTGACGGAGATAAATCACGTTTCTTAGGTAAAGGTGTATTAAAAGCTGTTTCTGCAGTAAACAACGAAATTGCACAAGCTATCTTAGGTAAAGACGGTTCTGCTCAAGCTGAAATCGACCAAATCATGATCGATTTAGACGGTACGGATAACAAATCTAAATTCGGTGCAAACGCAATCTTAGCAGTTTCTTTAGCAACCGCTAAAGCGGCAGCGGCATCTAAAGGTTTACCGTTATATGCTTACATTGCAGAATTAAACGGTACTCCGGGCGTATATTCAATGCCGTTACCAATGATGAACATCATCAACGGTGGTGAACACGCTGATAATAACGTTGATATCCAAGAATTCATGATTCAACCGGTTGGTGCATCAACATTAAAAGAAGCACTCCGTATCGGTGCCGAAGTATTCCATAACTTAGCGAAAGTATTAAAATCTAAAGGTTTAAATACAGCTGTTGGTGACGAAGGCGGTTTCGCTCCGAACTTAGCATCAAACGCAGATGCATTAGCATGTATCAAAGAAGCGGTTGAAAAAGCAGGTTATGTTTTAGGTAAAGACGTAACTTTAGCAATGGACTGTGCATCTTCTGAGTTCTACAACAAAGAAAACGGTTTATATGAAATGAAAGGTGAAGGTAAATCTTTCACTTCTCAAGAATTTACTCACTACTTAGAAGGTTTATGCAACGAATACCCAATCAAATCGATTGAAGACGGTCAAGACGAATCTGACTGGGAAGGTTTCGCATACCAAACTAAAGTTTTAGGTGGCAAAATCCAATTAGTTGGTGACGACTTATTCGTAACTAACACCAAAATCTTAAAAGAAGGTATCGAAAAAGGTATCGCAAACTCAATCTTAATCAAATTTAACCAAATCGGTTCTTTAACTGAAACTTTAGCAGCAATCAAAATGGCTAAAGATGCCGGTTACACAGCAGTTATCTCACACCGTTCTGGTGAAACTGAAGATGCAACTATCGCTGATTTAGCGGTTGGTACGGCTGCAGGTCAAATCAAAACCGGTTCTATGAGCCGTTCAGACCGTGTTGCTAAATACAACCAATTAATCCGTATCGAAGAAGCATTAGCGGCAGCAGGTACACCTGCACCATTTAACGGTTTAAAAGAAGTTAAAGGTCAAGCGTAATCTTGTTTGATTCGTAAGTAATAAATGCCACAGAAATTTCTGTGGCATTTTTGTATATACTTTCACTGAGAATTAAATATGCAAGAAGTTCTACTTTCCGAGCCATGGCTAAAGTGGGCGATTGAAATCCAAAGTATCGCACAAAACGGATTAACTTATACGACGGGAGTTTATGACCGTGAACGCTATGAGCGTTTACGAGAAATTTCAGCTGAAATGTTAAGTTATAAAACAGATATTCCCGTTGAGAAAATCAAACTACTCTTTTGCAATGAAGAAGGTTATCAAACACCTAAGATTGACACGAGAGCCGCTATTTTTAAAAACGGACAAATTCTGCTGGTACAAGAAAACGACGGCCGATGGGCATTACCCGGAGGGTGGATTGATGTATTGGAAACAATCAATTCCAACACGATAAAAGAAGTGAAGGAAGAATCCGGTTTAATGGTAAAAACGCAATTTATTATTGCAATTCACAATCAGCATCGTCGTAATGACCCGAATTACCCTTATAGTGTGTTAAAAACCTTTGTGATGTGCGAGTTACTTAGCGGAGAATTTGTAGAAAACAGTGAAACAATTGATTCACAATATTTCTCACTTGAGAACCTTCCGTATCTTGCTCAAGAAAAAAATAGCAAAGCACAAATTGCTTTATGCTTTGAAGCTCATCAAAGTACCACTTGGCAAACTCAATTCGATTAAATAGAGGAAAGATAATGTTATATTCTGTTCTAACCGACCAATTACTTATCGGTCAAGGCTACCGTAACGGTGCCCATTCTACACAACACGAACAGCTCGTCGTGATGTTTGAAGATGACGGCGAAACCGGTTATTTTTATGCGATGGATTTACATCAGACAGAAAATCCTGTGGTGGACAGCTTATTTGTCTATAGCAAAGCGGATATTGATGAGAAAACCTTAACGGAACCTCGCCGCTTAGAAATCTGCTGGTCGGAAAACGGCTATCAAGCGTTTTTATTACTAAACGGCTATCCGCACGCGGCTTTTGATTTTAGCCAATTTGTCGGCTATAACCACACGAAATTTCCTCAACCGGAATTAGACAGTATGTGGGTTCACAAAGAAACTAATGCCGAATTAGTAGAAAAGTGGCTAGGCTAATAGCTGAACAAGCGGTTAAATTTTGCGAAATTCTTACAAAATTTAACCGCTTGTCTGCTTACTGGCGATTGCTACAATGTTCTCGAATCAAACTTAAAAACGCACCACCAAAACGTTCTAATTTACGTTCCCCTACTCCGTTAATATCCAACATTTCCACCTCGCTAAGCGGTAAAAATTCCGCCATTTCTTGCAAAGTCGCATCATTGAATACCACATAAGGCGGGATATTTTCTTTATCGGCAATTTGCTTACGTAGAAAACGCAGACGAGCAAATAAGTCTTTATCATAACGAACCGAAGTCTGTTTCTGTACATAAGCCGTTGCCGAAAACGTCAAACGAGGCATCGCTAATTCGAGTTTCTGTTCGGAGCGTAACACCGGCCGAGCCTCTTCCGTAAGTTGTAACGCCGAATGATTCACAATATTTTGGCGTATTAATCCCAAATGAATTAATTGACGAATAATACTTAGCCAATAATCTTGGCTTTGCTCCTTGCCGATGCCGTACACTGAAAGCTGATCATGATTAAACTGGCGAATTTTTTGATTATTTAAGCCTCGTAATACACCAATCACATGATGCGCACCAAAAGTTTGCCCGGTACGATAAATCACTGACATGACTTTTTGTGCATCTAGCGTACCGTCATATTTACGAGGCGGATCTAAACAAATATCACAATTTTTACACGGCTCTTGGCGTGACTCACCAAAGTAATTCAACAGTACTAACCGGCGACAGGTTTGTGATTCGGCAAAAGCACCTATTGCTTGTAATTTATGTTGCTTTATATCGCGCTGTTCACTTTCCGGCTCTTCCAGTAATACTTTTTGTAGCCACGCATAATCGGCAGGATCATAAAATAATACCGCTTCGGAGGGTAAATCATCACGTCCTGCACGCCCAGTTTCTTGATAGTAAGATTCGATACTGCGCGGCAAATCGAAATGCACGACAAAACGCACGTTCGATTTATTAATCCCCATCCCAAAAGCAATAGTAGCAACCACAACTTGAATATTATCTCTCTGAAACGCATTCTGAACCGTTTCACGCTGCTGAACCGACATTCCGGCGTGATAACCCATCACCGAAATCTTACGCGCCGCCAGTTTTTCAGTAATCTCTTCCACTTTTTTTCGGCTATTACAATAAACGATACCACTTTTGCCTTGCTGTTTACTGATAAATTTCGCTAATTGCTCCATCGGCTTAAATTTTTCTTGCACCGTATAGCGAATATTCGGGCGATCAAAACTCCCTAAATAAGTATGCGGATCGGTTAAACGTAGGTGTTGCAGAATATCGTGACGGGTAGTTGGATCTGCGGTGGCCGTCAGTGCCATTAACGGCACATTCGGAAAGGTATCACGTAAATTACCTAATAAAGTATATTCTGGGCGAAAATCATGTCCCCATTGCGAAACACAATGAGCTTCATCCACCGCAATAAGACTAATTTTGCATAACGAAATAAAATGGAAAAAGCCTTGAGTCATCACTTTTTCCGGCGAGAGATACAGTAATTTTAGCTGGCCGGAAAGGGCTTTCTGTTCAACTTGTTGCTGCTCTTCAAACGTTTGAGTGGAGTTTAGGAAACCAGCTTCGATACCATTGGTCAGTAACTGATCAACCTGATCTTTCATCAAGGAAATCAGCGGAGAGATCACTAGCGTAATACCGTCTAAGCAAAGTGCCGGTACTTGATAACAAAGCGACTTACCGCCGCCGGTAGTCATAATCACAAGACAATCTCTTCCCGCCAAAACCGAATCGATCACTTCTTGTTGTCCGTGACGAAAAGATTGATAACCGAAGACGTTATTTAATACGTCTTTGGCGGCTGTTTGAGATAATTGCATTATGATTCCAATAAGATAAGCGAAAAAGGAAATAGACAAGCGGTCAAATTTGCAAATTTTTTTACAAAAACGACCGCTTATTGATTAGAAGCTGATTTGTTCGCCATGACGAGCAAAAGCCTCTTCAAGATGCGTCCAGAAAGAACGTCCTTCCGCAGTAACCCATTCACCGTCACTGTAAGCGAAATGGAAGCCGCCTAATTTACTGGCAAGCCATAACTCTAACATTGCTTCTTGTTTATTGATGATAATTTGCGACTCATCATCAAAGGTTAAAGTACATACCGCACCTTGAATTTCGGTATCGACGCTTAAACCTTCGTCATCAATTTTTTCTTCGATTTGTTGCCATACTTGTTCAACTTTTTGATGGAATTCTGCTACGTTCATAGGGTCCTCTATTTAAAGTAAATTTTCTTTCTCTTAAGTTGTAAAAAGGGTCTTTTGAGTTCTTTAATGAATTTTTTAAAGGGGGTGAGTTTTTGCTTTCCTATTTTATTCGTGCAACGAACATCTCGCTCGTCTTTTAACGCACTCTTAAAATGAGTCTTTTTATTTAAAATAAAATCTTGAATACAAATAGCCGGATTCATTTGTAAAACAAGATAATCTTTATTTTTTAATAATGCCTCAAAAATAAGATCATCAATCGGTATTGATAAATGATAAACCTTAAGTTGCTCTAAAATATAATGAATACCTTTTCTAGAAACAATATAACCTGCCGCACCGACGTGTTTAGATTTTAATTGATAAAATTTTCGATCTAAATAAGTTATTCTAGGAAAAATAGACATATCGGCACGATAAAAATGCTGTTCCAGCTTTAATATATCCATATCCTGCGGTAAATAATGCGTTTGAAGTAATGCTTGCGCATTTTCACCTAAATAAATGTCGTCTTCAAAAATGGCAATGTAATCTAAATTCCGCTCTTTAGCTAAACGCCATAGTGCAATATGACTTAATGCACAAGCTATTTCACCTTTGGTCAAAGGGCTTGTCGCAATATCAATACCGAATTCTTGCGCTTTTTGTGCGATTAAATCGGGGGTAATCGCATCAAAAAACACGAAAGGAATATGCTGTTTGGCAAATTCCGACGTAATATGATTTCGACGTTGTAAATTATTTTTGAGACTAATAACATAGTTGTGCAATTCCATACTTTGCATAAGATTCCATCCTTAGAAAATAAAGCAAAATTTCTTACATTGAACCGCCTGTTATTGAAATTTCAGGAAGTTCAGTCATATTCCAGCGCGGCTTTACGCTTACGCTCAAATCGGTGGTTTCACCGTTTTTTAAACGCAAAAAGCCGGTATAAGCAATCATTGCACCGTTATCGGTACAAAATTGCGGGCGAGGGTAATACACCTCACCTTTTAAGTTTGTCATCATTTCGGCTAAATCGGCTCGTAATTGTTTATTGGCACTTACACCGCCCGCCATCACAAGACGTTTATAGCCGGTTTGCTGTAAAGCACGCTTACATTTAATGATAATAGTATCAACCACCGCTTGTTGGAAAGCATGAGCAATATCACAGCGAGTTTGTTCATCCAACTTGCCATTCTCATCTAAATGAGCATTAACCGTATTCGCCGCAAAGGTTTTTAAACCGGAAAAGCTAAAATCCAGCCCCGGTCTATCGGTCATCGGACGAGGGAAAACAAAACGATTCGGCGTACCTTTCTCGGCTAATTGCGATACTGCGACACCTGCCGGATAATCTAAACCGAGTAATTTGCCGGTTTTATCGAAAGCTTCACCCGCCGCATCATCAATCGACTCGCCTAAAATTTCGTACTGTCCGACACCATCTACTTTGACTAGTTGTGTATGCCCGCCTGAAATCAGTAACGCCACAAATGGAAATTCCGGCGGATTGTCTTCCAACATCGGTGCCATTAAATGACCTTCCATATGATGTACCCCAAGTGCAGGCACTTTCCAAGCGTAAGCAAGCGAACGAGCGATAGTCGAACCGACCAATAATGCTCCGACCAAGCCCGGACCTGCGGTATAAGCCACACCGTCAATATCATCTGCGGTTAAATTCGCTTCTTTCAACGCTGCTTGAATAAGCGGTAATGTTTTACGGATATGATCACGAGAAGCCAGTTCCGGCACGACACCACCGTAATCCGCATGCATTTCGATTTGGCTATAAAGTTGGTTTGCTACCAAACCCTTATGTTCATCATAAATTGCCACTCCCGTTTCGTCACAGGAAGTTTCAATACCTAAAATTCGCATATTTTCGTCTTATTTATGAAATGGGAAAGGGGCATTATTTAAAAATAACGCCCCTAGGATTGCTAAATTTTTACTAAAATCAACCGCTTAGAATTGTTCGCCGTATTCAGGTTTACTGACTTCAGGGAAAGATTTATCTTTATTCGCTTCGATCAATGCCGCCACTTTTTCTGCAGAATCTTTAACACCCATTTGTTCATAGGCTTTTTGCATATAAGAAAGTGCTTGATAAGTCGGTTTACTGTCCGGATAGAAACGCATCATTTCTTCCACTCGGTTTACTACCGCAACATAAGCTTCTCGCTCATCATAAAATTTCACGATGGACAATTCGTGCTCAGCCATACGATTAATTAAATACGCCATCCAATTCTGCGCATCTCGCACATACTGGCTTTGCGGATAATGTTGCACAATGGTTTGGAAACTGCCGTACGCATTACGTACGCTGTCTAATGCGCGAGAAGCACGATTTACTCCAAAAAAATCTTGGATAAAATTATCGCCTAAGCGAGCATTACTTAAACCGGCTAAATAATAAACGTAATCCATATTTGCACTATTCGGATAAGCCCGAACAAAACGTTCCGCCGCATCTAACGCTTTATAATACTCCCCCACTTTATAATTTGCGAAAATTAAACTTAGTTGGGTTTGTTCGCCGAACGTACCTTGCCCGCCCTTTGTACCAACCGCATCTAAATAACGAATCGCCGAATTATAATCGCCGTCTTGTAAATAGGTTTGACCTTTGGTGTAGAGATCTTGTGCCGATGCTTCTTCTAATTCTTTATTCGCACTTGAACAGCCTACAACTAAAAGTCCTGCTAATACAAGAGAAGCAAGAGAAGTAAATTTACGCATATGATTTTACCTATAAAAAAGTGTGTGCAATGAAAAGTTAATGTACAATGGTTTGGTTTGACCGATGGCACTTTGCTAAGTTCATACAGATATGTCTTATTTTATAGAACATCGCTAAATAAGCAACAAACAAATTTTGGAATTTATATTTAATGACTCAACAAATGACATTAACGGCGGAAGTAACCGCCGACTTATTAGGCTGTCGTCTTGACCAAGCCCTCGCTCAGCTTTTCCCCGACTATTCTCGTTCTAGAATAAAAGTTTGGATTGAGAGCGATTTAGTAAAAGTAAACGGCGTAGTGGTAAATAAAGCCCGTGAAAAAGTTTTCGGCGGCGAGCAAGTAGAAATCCAAGCGGAGATCGAAGAAGAAATCCGTTTCGAGCCGCAAGATATTCCGTTGAATATCGTATATGAAGATGATGATATTATCGTAATTAATAAACCGAAAGATTTAGTTGTTCATCCGGGTGCCGGCAATCCGGACGGTACGGTACTGAATGCACTATTACATTACTATCCGCCGATTGCTGAGGTGCCTCGTGCAGGTATCGTGCATCGTTTGGATAAAGACACAACCGGTTTAATGGTAGTGGCGAAAAACATTCCGGCACAAACCCATTTAGTAACCGCATTACAAAAACGCCGTATTACGCGTGAATACGAAGCGGTAGCAAGCGGGGTGATGACACAAGGCGGTAAAGTGGATGAGCCGATGGCACGCCATCCAACCAAACGTACCGCAATGGCAGTACACCCGATGGGTAAACCGGCGGTTACCCATTATCGTATTATGGAGCGTTTCCGTAACTATACTCGCCTACGTTTACGCTTGGAAACCGGTCGTACTCACCAAATTCGCGTACATATGGCGCATATTGCTCATCCGCTATTAGGCGATCAACTCTATGGCGGTCGCCCTCGTCCGCCGAAAGGGGCAAGTGAGGAATTTTTAGCTGTATTACGCGGTTTTCAACGCCAAGCATTACACGCAACTATGCTACGTTTAGAACATCCGATTACCGGCGAATTAATGGAATGGCACGCTCCGTTGCCGGACGATTTTGTTGAATTAATCGAAGCCTTAAAAGCCGATTATCAACTTTATAAAGACGATTTGGACTATTAATGTAAAAAGTCTGTAGCCTTGAACGGTTACAGACTTTTTGTTTATGGCGAGTACATCAAACAGATAAAGAAAATAAAAACGGTAATAAATTCTAACATACCGATTTGCTTCACGTTTAAGCCGAAACTTGGTATCAGCGCAGCACGTATAAATCCGATTAAATAGGCAAAATACAGTCCTTTATAACCTAAAAACCAATAAATCACCGCTAACAATAAATGTAAAGCAAGGCTTAACTCCATAAATAACGGATTTCTTCTCTCTCGCACCATACTTTTTACATAAAAAGTTGTAGCAATGAAAAACAATGTCGGGTGAATTAAAACCGCCCAATCATATCCCCCACCGATTAAATAACCGCTTGCCACACCAATCACACCAAAGGTTAGAATACCGGCAATATCGTTATTTAAATGACGTTCGTCTTTTTGCTTTGCATAATAAGTTTGTACCAAGCCAAGCGGTAAAATAATCAACAAAAATTGCAAAATACCCGGTTTATGTATCACTACCGGCAAAGCAAAACATAGACTTAAAGTAAAATAAATGATTGCCCATTTTTTATTACGAGCGGTCGTTTTTTTGCTAAATAATGCAAGATAAGGATATGAGAAGAGATAAAGAAATAACCAAGAAAGGGCAAACCAAAGATGAAGTAAACTAAAACCACTTTTAAATCCGGCATACAAAAACGGCACAAATGCCATCACTAACGCACCGTGCTGATTTGAAATAACCGGTTTATCTTTTAGCATAACGTATCCTTACATAAAACAAAAGGCGACTAAAATAGTCGCCTTTGTATTCTAAGGAAAATTAAAATAATTTTCTAGCCGCTTCAAACAGTTCTTCTTTGAACGGACGACGCATATTGTTGATCGCATCAATAATATCATGGTGTACCAAATTTTCATTTTTGATACCAACGCAACGACCGCCGTAACCTTGTAATAAAAGATCTACCGCATATACGCCCATACGAGAAGCTAAAATTCGGTCGAACGGACAAGGCGCACCGCCGCGTTGAATATGGCCTAACACGGTTGCACGGGTTTCATGGCCGAAACGATCTTCAATTTCTTTTGCAAGAGCTTGAACGTCCGTCATCAATTCGGTAATTGCAATAATTGCGTGACGTTTACCTTTACTGAAACCGTCTTCGATATTACGCATTAACGATTCTTTATCTAGACCTTTTTCCGGCACGATAATATATTCACAACCGCTTGCCAATGCCGCGCTAATGGTTAAATCTCCACAGTGACGTCCCATAATTTCTACGATAGAAATACGTTGATGTGAAGTCGAAGTATCACGTAAACGGTCAATCGCTTCTACTGCCGTTTCTAATGCGGTTTGATAACCGATAGTGTAATCAGTACCTACAATATCGTTATCAATCGTACCCGGAATACCGATACACGGATAACCGAATTCTTCGGTTAAAAGTTTAGCCCCCATATACGAACCGTCACCGCCGATAACAACCAACGCATCAATATTATATTTTTTAAGCGTTTCTACTGATTTTTTGCGCACTTCAGGATCTTTAAATTGCGGGAAACGCGCCGAACCTAAGAAGGTACCGCCACGATTGATGGTTTCCGACACGGAACGTCTATCAAGCGGAATTACTCGGTCGGTATATAATCCGTAGTAACCGTCTTGAACACCGCATACTTCTAAGCCTTCGTTTAATGCGGCACGCACCACACCGCGAATCGCAGCATTCATACCCGGTGCGTCACCTCCACTGGTTAGCACGGCAATTTTTTTGATTTGTTTAGCCATTTTTGACACCTTTTGCTATAAATTTAAATTTTAAAATAAATCGAAAATTGGCGGCAAGATTACCTTATTTAGGGTATTCATTCTAGTGCTATTTCATCTTTTTTTGATCTAATCAAGCAAAATCTCCAAGGCTAAATCCAACGCATTGAAGAATTTCTCCAATTCTTGCGGAGCAGTATAATGCACCAATGAAATTCTTAACGTACCTCTTTGTTGCAAATAACGTAAATACGGCTTCGCACAATGCTCTCCCGAACGTAATGCAATTTTACTTTCGGTTATAATCGCCGCAATATCGGCATGATGAATCCCCTCAAATGCAAAACTTATCGTAGAACAGCCCGGCTGAGAAAAAATTTGAATATTTTTATAATTTTTTAACCGCTTATAAGCCTCGTCCGCCAAGTTATCCACCGCACGATTCAATGCGTTGAAATCCCATTGTTCCAGCCATTCCAACGTTTTACCGAAACCAATGATACCGGCAATATTCGGTGTACCGGCTTCCAGCCGATAAGGTAATGCCGCCACAGAAAGTGTCGATTCCGAAATGTCTTCTAACATCTTACCACCGAAAAATAGCGGTCGAATTTGCTCCAAACTTTGCAATTTTCCGGTTAAAACGCCCACGCCGGTCGGTCCATACATTTTATGAGCCGAAAAAGCATAAAAATCCGCATCTAATTTTTGTACGTCCACCTTTTCGCAACATACCGCTTGGGCGCAATCCAATAAGATTTTTGCATTCGAATATTGGCGAATTATTGGAATGAGTTGTTCAACCAGCTGGCGAACACCGGTAACGTTGGAAACTAGATTCAACGCAACGATTTTAGTTCTGTCAGAAATCGCTTGCTGTAAAGCGGTCGGATTTAGCTGAAAATTTGCATCCAACGGCAATACGATCAATTTGGCTTGCTTACGCTGCGCTAATTGTTGCCAAGGAATAAAATTCGCATGATGTTCGGCTACGGAAATAATGATTTCATCTCCGGCTGCCAGTAAATGTTCCAAACCGTACGCCACTAAATTAATTGCGTGCGTAGTCCCGCTTGTCCAGATGACCGCATGACGAGATTCCACATTAAAACGAGTGGTAACCAAATCTCTTGCTCGCTCATAGGCTTGGCTCTGTGCCAGATCATATTGGCTGCGGTGTACTGATCCCGCCGAAGCATAAAATTCGGCGGTACTATCCATCAATACTTGCGGCTTTAAGGTGGTCGCCGCCGAATCCAAATAGCTCCATGATGCTTGCTGCTTAAAAAAAGGAAACTCGGATCTAAATGCTTCTGTGATTTGTTGCATATTCATTAACGTACTGCCTCTCGATATAATTTATTACAAGGAATACCATCGTGATTACCGTCCATAGTCTTAGAACCGCATTGGTCGAAATAACGTTTCGCACTTTGGTAATCACTAAAATCACGACAATGTAATACTTTATGACAATCTACGGTTTTGGGCTTGTCAAGCGGTCGTTTTTTCCAAATCTTTTGCCAATTCCAATCGGAATCAGATCGCTTGTCAGCCTGATGAACTTGCCGCCATTGCGCAGGATTAATCGGCGATTTATCTTGCCATAATCCTTGTTTTTCTTGCTTGGCTTTTAACATTGCCCGCTCATAAATCGGCAAAGTTTCACGATATGCCCACGCCATACCCTTTTGCACTAATAATAAATTGATATTGCGTTCCCGCTCGTCATAAATTACCGCCAATAAACGTTGATAGCGATCATAACCTTGGCTATGCAACATAACCTGTTTCTTAAAGACTAAATTTGCCAATGCCTGTTTCGCTTTATTACCGTACGGTTGTGCGGATTCCGGTGCATCAATATGCAACAAACGCACCTTAAGCGGTTTACGTTGATATAAACAGGTCAGCGTATCGCCATCACTGATCCCCACTACTTTACAACTGATCGCATTGTCAGAAACGGCATACAGAAATGGAGAAATTAAACTCAAAAAGATGAATAAAACTAAAGAATAAATAACGTTCATACAAAATAAAAAAGTGTAGGTATTACCCTACACTTTAACAGATTTTCCATGACTCGGCGTGAATCTTATTCGAGTTCACCGTTTTTTAAACGAGCAAAATAACTTTTGGTTTCTTCTATAATCACTTTACGCAATGCGATTAAAGCGATGAGATTCGGGAACGCCATTAAACCGTTTACAATATCCGCAATCGTCCAGATTGTATTTAGTTGTAAGAACGGGGCGGAAGCAATTAAGAGAATAAACAGTAAACGATAGAATTTAATTCCTTGCGTTTTGCCGTTGGTTAAATAAACAAAACAACGTTCACCGTAATAGCACCAGCCTAAAATAGTGGTAAAGGCGAAGAAAATCAGTCCGACCGTGACAATCACCGCACCAAATGAACTTTCCAAGCCTTGGTTAAACGCAAGATTGGTTAATTCCGCGCCTTCGGCTTCGCCTGTCCAAGCACCGGTTAATACAATCACTAAACCTGTCATAGTACAAACAATAATCGTATCCAAGAAAGTACCGGTCATCGAGATTAAACCTTGGCGTACAGGTTCTTTAGTTTGTGCCGCAGCCGCCGCAATCGGTGCGGAACCTAAACCCGATTCGTTCGAGAAAATACCGCGTGCCACCCCTAACTGAATCGCTTGCATCACGGTAAAACCGAATACGCCGCCGACCGCTGCTTCCGGGTCAAAAGCCGCATGTACAATCAATACTATCGCATCCGGCACTTTCTCTGCATTCAGAATTAATACGCTGAGTGAAGCAATTACATAAGCGACCGCCATAAACGGTACGATGATCGTTGCAATTTTAGAAATACGTTTCACTCCGCCTAAAACAATCGAAGCCACAATTAAAGTTAATACGATAGCACTAAATACTACCGGTACATCAAAAGTCGATTCTAACGAATGCGTAATACCGTTTACTTGCGGGAAAGTACCGATACCTAATAAGGCAACCAATACGCCGAAGAAAGCGAATGCTTTCGCCAGCCATTTCCATTTTTTGCCCATACCCATTTCGATATAGTACATCGGACCGCCGGCAACAAAGCCGTCTTTATCACGCCCACGGAATTTGATTGCCAATAAGCCTTCCGCATATTTAGTCGCCATACCGAATAAGGCAATCAACCACATCCAAAATAACGCACCCGGCCCGCCCGAGTGGATTGCAGTCGCCACACCGACAATATTACCGGTACCGATAGTTGCGGCAAGCGCAGTAGAAAGTGCGGCAAAAGCGGAAATATCGCCCGATTGTCCTTTACCTTTTTCCGGTTTGAACATATAGACGAAAGCACGCGGAAGTTGCGAAATCTGAATACCTTTCAAAGCACAAGTCAGATAAATACCCACGCCGGAAAGTAAAATTAAAAGTGGTGCGCCCCAAATAAGGCTATTAATTTGATTAAGAATTGCGTCAAATGACATGATGGTTCCTCGTAAACTTAACTTACAAGGAAAGAAAAGCAGGCTATAAGCGGTTGAATTTCATCTAAAATTGACAAAACCCCACAACACAAATAGAAAATAGGTTGTACTTTTCTCCCCTGTCCTTTTGCCTGAGCGTTTCATGCTTACGCACTTGCGCCTTCGGCGTCCATTCTCCATTAACTACATGGATTGGATCTCTCCAAGGGTTCGTCCAGTAACTGTCCTCGCTATTGCTAGCACCTGAAAGATTTTACCTCGTCGGTAGAGCTTAACGCTCTTCTCCAGCTACCTTCATCCGAACGTATCTTTTAAAAAAAGAATGCGCGGAATTTTACCGATTCTTTAAAAATCGTCAATAGGCTGAAAACATATTTTTAAGCAAACGTTTGCTTTTTGATTATAGTTTACACAAACTAATAAAAAAGCGACCGCTATCATGATGCTAACGATCGCTTTCTTGCATTTAACGACGTGTCGGTACTTCTTCTATATCGCCCAGTAATACCGCATAACGACGAGTCGAACGCCCCGACTCCAAGGCGATTTTTAACGCCATAGTGAGCGGTACCGACAGTAACATACCGACCGTGCCTAACAACCACCCCCAGAACAATAAAGATAAGAACACGACAAGAGTCGAAAGACCGAGACGCTTACCCATCATTTTCGGTTCCAATACGTTACCGAACAACATATTAATACCGACTACACCGATAAGTACGCCGATACCGATTGAGAATCCGTTTAATAATAAGGCTTGCAATACGATCGGAATACCGGCTAAAAACGAGCCGATATTCGGAATATAATTGAGTAAAAACGCCAGTGTCGCCCAAAGCACCGCATATTGTACGTCCAGCACAATCAGTAAAATCCAAATCGAGATACCGGTTAGTGCGCTTACCACCGTTTTTACGCCTAAATAACCGATTACCCCGTCTAACACTTGATTCAAATAATATTCTTCATTCGATAAATCATCATCCGGACTTAACGCTAAGGCAAGCTTATATTTTGCCATCGGTGATTCGAACAACATAAAAATCACCACTAAAAATAACACGAAAATATTAGATACCACACCGGAAAAGCTAAGCAACAAGCGGCTGACAAAATTCATTACCACGCTTGGGTCGAATTTATTCAGCACATCTTCTTGAGTAACGCTGATCGGTAAGTTATAGGCTTTAATCAAAGCGAAAACCGTTTCTAAACGCTCGGTTAATAACACTTTATATTGCGGAATCGAAGCGGTAAATTCCTGAATCGCACCGTTTATCATACCGGCTAGGAAAAAGAAAACTAAGACGATTAAACCGAGCAATAAACTTATTGCCAGTCCTAACGGAATATACCGCTTGGTCATAAACTTAATAATCGGCGAGCAAATAATCGCAATAAATAATGACAACAAGAAAGGAATAATAATTTCACCCGCCATTTTTACACCGGCAAGAATCACGATGATTGACGCCGTGGCGACTAATACTTTAGTTAATGAAGATCTATGTTCCATAATACTCCGAAAACAAGCGGTCAAATTTTGATAAATTTTTACAATTCACACATCATAAACAAAGAGGCGATTACTCAATCGCCTCTTCAATCGTTATTTATACTCTAAATGGTATTTTTTCTTAAGTCCGTTTAAACGTGATACCGCCATTTTGGCTTCTTCCAATTTATCTTGTTTAGCCAGTTCTTCCGCTTTCTTCACTTCGTCAATCACTTCTTGCATACCTGCTTGATAGCCTTTGAATCGTTCTTGATCACCGCCTAAACTTGCCGGCATCGTATTTTTAGCTTTTTCCGCTTGTACTAAGAATTGTTTTGCCGATTCTTGAAACTCCGTAGCCGTTTGAGCTCGAGTAAAGGCACTCATATACTTGTTCATTTGGAACATTTCCATCATCACGCCGTTTGCTAATGCAGCCGATGAAAATGCAAGCATCGCCACCGCTAACGTTTGTTTAAATTTATTCATCATTTTTCCCACATGTTAAGTGATAGATTAAAAAATCGTATTCTAATCTATCTATATCTTGCTAGAAAGCAATATTTGCTAGAAAATAGACAACTTTACACGCTCTACCTGTAGAGCGTACTGACTTGTTATCAGAAGAGAATAAACCTATGTCCGAATTAAAATACCCGAAACCCGAATTACTTTCGCCCGCCGGCACCTTAAAAAATATGCGTTACGCTTTTGCTTATGGTGCAGATGCCGTTTATGCAGGCCAACCGCGTTATAGCTTACGCGTACGTAACAATGAATTTAACCACGCCAATTTACAAATCGCGATTGATGAAGCGCATAGCTTAGGCAAAAAATTCTATGTGGTGGTAAATATTGCACCGCACAACTCAAAACTTAAAACCTTTATCAAAGATCTAAAAGTCGTGGTGGATATGAAACCGGATGCATTGATTATGTCCGATCCCGGTTTAATTATGTTAGTGCGTGAAAACTTCCCGGAGATTGATATTCACCTATCGGTACAGGCGAATGCGGTAAACTGGGCGACGGTAAAATTCTGGAAGCAAATGGGGCTTACCCGTGTCATTCTTTCACGTGAATTATCATTGGAAGAAATCGAAGAAATTCGCCAGCAAGTGCCGGATATCGAGCTTGAAATCTTCGTACACGGCGCACTTTGTATGGCATATTCAGGTCGTTGTCTATTGTCCGGTTATATCAATAAACGTGATCCGAATCAAGGTACTTGTACCAACGCTTGCCGTTGGGAATACAAAATGGAAGAAGGCACAACCGATGAAGTCGGTAATATCGTGCCGCAATCCGCCGTTCAACGTTACGAGCCGGAAATCGAAGTGAAAAATATCGCACCGACATTAGGCGAAGGTTCACATACCGATAAAGTATTCTTATACACCGAGCCAAACCGTCCGGACGAACAAATGACCGCATTTGAAGATGAGCACGGTACTTACTTTATGAACTCCAAAGACTTACGTGCAGTACAACACGTAGAAAGATTAACCCAAATGGGCGTTCATTCACTTAAAATTGAAGGACGTACTAAGTCGTTCTACTACTGCGCACGTACCGCTCAAGTTTACCGTAAAGCAATTGACGATGCAGCGGCAGGTAAACCGTTTGATGAATCACTAATGGATACCTTAGAGTCACTTGCACATCGTGGTTATACCGAGGGTTTCTTACGTCGTCATACTCACGATGAATACCAAAACTACGAATACGGCTACTCAATTTCGGACCGCCAACAATTTGTCGGTGAATTCACCGGCAAACGCAATGCAGAAGGTATGGCGGAAGTGGCGGTTAAAAATAAATTCTTGGTGGGCGATTCGGTAGAAATGATGACGCCGAAAGGTAACATCGTATTTAAAATCGAACGTATGCTAAACCGCAAAAATGAGCAAGTGGAAGCAGGCCTTGGTGACGGACATTTTGTCTTTTTAGACGTACCGGCGGATATTGATTTGGATTATGCATTATTAATGCGCAATTTAAGCGATACCAATACCCGTAATCCGCATAAAGCGTGATCTTCTTCACAAAATAGATAATGTATGAAAAATGTTGCAAATTTGTTATTGAATTTAAGTATAAGATCCATATAATTTTGCGCAGTACTCAAAGAAGTATGACTCCATAATAAGTTTTGCCCCTCTGGAACGAGGGGTTTTTTTATATTTGTTAAAAATTTATATAACTAAACCGCCTTTTCTTTCCTCTCTTCTACAATTTTTAAGTATAATAACCTGTTAATTTTTTCTTATGTGGAACTTGCTATGTTAGCGCGAATTAAATCTCATAATGACCAACTTTATTCAATCTTAATCGGTCTGTTTTTTATTTTGGCTCTTCCTTTAAAAACCAGTTACAGCCTTATTCCGATTCTATTGGCTATTTCAGGCATTGCGTTAATCATACCCCATATTAAATCTCGTGCTTTCCGTTTAGATAAAGCGGATAAATGGCTGATTGCCTCGTTTTTCTTTTACTTTATTCTCTGCGTTATTTCATTCGCCGTACATAAAGGTAAGTTTAGCGAACTTGATCTGCCGAGCCGAGCCGTACTGGTTTTACCCATCTTAGCCGTGCTTTATAAAAAACAAATTCAACAATTATGGATCCTTTACGCTATTTTAATCGCCGGCATTGTGGCGGGAATAGTCAGCATCGTGCAAGTTTTCGGTTTTGATCTTGATAAACCTTTTCCAAAAACAATGCATATCCAAGCCGGAGATATGGCGATGTCTTTAGCAATGTTCTCATTTTGCGCATTATTTTATTTTCATACGCAAAAGCAACGTCTCTTGATGAGCATTTGTTTAATTGCTGGATTACTTGCAATGATTGCCAGTTTTCTGACAACCGCACGCGGTGCTTGGATCGGAGTTCCGGTTGCACTCATAGCCATTTTCTTTTTAAATCGCAAAAATTTGTCCAAATGGGTAGTAACTAGTGTACTTTTCATCACGCTGGCCGGCGGCTTTTTTGTCAGAGAGACGATTCATCAGCGTTATCTCGAAGCGAAAAGTGATATTTCCGCTTATGTAGATCGTTCAAATACCAGTACTTCCGTCGGCGCTCGTTTTGATATGTGGAAAAGCTCGCTACTTGGTATTCAGGAGAAACCGTTATTCGGTCGAGGATTGGAAGGCGTTAAGGAAATGCGTAAACAGCATTTTGAAGAAGGTAAAATTTCTAAATTCGCTTCTAGCTTTGGTCATGCTCATAATCAATATTTACACGATACAACAACCAGAGGAGTATTCGGATTAATCGCCTTACTTGCGATCTTATTTGTACCTTTGAGTTTATTTTGGCGAAACTTACGACAATCGCCCCCCGATTCTCTAGCTCATTTATGGGGCGTACTCGGTATCACACATATTTTATTGATGATGGGCTACTTTTTAACTCAAGCGTTTCTATCGCATAATTCCGGTGTGATGTTTTATTTTGTCACTACTCTTATTTTCTTAGGATTACAAAAAACCGCAAAAACTCAACCGCTTGTAGGAACTCAATAATGTTACGTATTTTCTATACTCTGCTCAGTTACATTATTCAACCGTTTATCTTACTGATGATGTGGAAACGCGGTTATAAGCAACCGGCTTATCGTCGCCGTTTATTTGAACGTTACGGTTATTATCATGAATTAGCTAAGCCTGAAGCGAACGGAATTATCGTACATGCCGCATCAGTGGGAGAAGTCATTGCGGCAACACCGTTAATTCGGGCAATCCAAACGCATTACCCTAAATTACCGATTACGGTAACCACCGTGACCCCTACGGGTTCCGCACGAGTTAGAGCCGCTTTCGGTAATAGTGTGTCGCACTTTTACTTGCCTTATGATTTACCCGATGCCGTTTTACGTTTTCTAAACTTTGTAAACCCAAAGCTTATTCTCGTAATCGAAACCGAATTATGGCCGAATCTTATCCATCAAGTGCATAAAAAAGGTATTGCTTTTATTATTGCTAACGCTCGACTTTCTCCTCGATCCGCCAAACGATACGGTTGGATTAAATTCAGTGTAGAGCATATGCTAAATAAAATTTCACTCATAATGGCGCAAGATGCAGTCAGCGCCGAACGTTATTTAGTATTAGGTTTTCATCCTGAAAAATTAGTCAATACCGGCAACTTGAAATTTGACTTGGAAATTACTGATACGCTACGTAATAAAGTAAATAGTACCAAGCAAGAATTGGCATTAGCCGAACGCCCTGTTTGGATTGCCGGTAGTACCCATGAGGGAGAAGAAAAACTGCTCTTGGATGCACATAAACAGCTTCTCTCACAATGGCCGGATTTGCTCCTGATTTTAGTTCCGCGCCATCCGGAACGATTCGGTGTGGTAGAAGAATTATTAGTAAAATCTAACCTTAATTATATTAAACGTACCGATAAACGCCCATTAAAGCCGAATACGCAGGTTCTGCTCGGTGATACGATGGGAGAAATGATGCAATTATACGGACTGGCTAAAATCGCCTTTGTTGGCGGAAGTTTAGTCAAACACGGCGGACATAACCCGTTAGAACCTATTGCTTTTGAACTTCCGGTCATTTCCGGTGTACATACATTTAATTTTCCTGAAATTTTTGCAAAACTGCGCTATGTGAAAGGTGTTGTAGAAGTGAAATCCGATGTGCAAGACATCGCCCAAGCCGTACACTTTTTACTCAGCAATGCGGAAGTATGTAAAAAAATCAGTCAAGCCGGATTTGACGTATTACAAGAGAATCAAGGTGCCCTCAAACGACATATGGCACTTCTCGCCCCTTATTTAGAGAAATAAAATGAGTTATACCGTTATCTATGCAGGGACTTTTGATCCCATTACCAACGGACATTTAGATATTATTGAGCGCGCCGCCAAACTATTCGGTACGGTAATTGTCGCCATTGCAAAAAATCCAAGTAAACAACCGTTATTCTCACTTGAAGAACGAACCGCCCTAGTTCAACAAAGTTGTACACATTTACCCAATGTGCAAGCGGTCGGATTTAGCGGATTACTTGCGGATTTTGCCAAACAACATCAAGCAAAAGCGTTAGTCAGAGGGATCCGCGGTAGTGATGATATTGAATACGAAATTCAGCTTGCTCAACTTAACGATAAATTATCCGGGCAATTAGAAACCGTTTTTTTACCGCCGTCCGTAACATGGCGTTATTTATCTTCAACAATGGTACGAGAAATCTATCGCCATCAAGGTGATGTTGCACAATTTGTACCGAATGTCGTACTTCGCGCATTAAAAGAAAAGGAATAAATATGAGTAAATTAGACGATCAAAATCTCATCTGGATCGATTTGGAAATGACCGGACTTGATCCCGAAAAAGAACGTATTATCGAAGTCGCAACGATTGTGACGGATAAGGATTTAAATATTTTAGCCGAAGGCCCCGTATTAACCGTGCATCAACCGGATGAATTACTCAATAAAATGAGTGATTGGTGTATCAAAACACATACGGAAAACGGTCTAATCGAGCGTGTAAAACAAAGCAAGCTCACCGAACGAGCCGTTGAATTGCAAACTATCGACTTTTTAAAACGGTGGGTGCCGAAAGGTGCTTCGCCGATTTGCGGCAATAGCGTACCTCAAGACAAACGTTTTCTTTATAAATATATGCCGGATCTTGCCGATTATTTCCATTATCGTCACTTAGACGTAAGTACGCTAAAAGAGCTTGCTCGTCGCTGGAAGCCCGATATGCTTAACGCTTTTAAGAAGAAAAACACCCATCTGGCTTTAGATGATATTCGAGAATCAATCGAAGAATTAAAATTTTATCGTACCCATTTTATTAATTTAGAGAAATAACAACCCAAATGTCTAATTCAGCTACTTTTTATTTTCCCGATGAAAACCAAATGTTGCAATTCGGACAACGATTTGCTCATGCTATCAAAATATATCTTGAACAAGATCTTCATCATAGTTGCGTTATTTATTTAAATGGTAAACTTGGTGCCGGAAAAACGACCTTAACTCGTAGTATTGTGCGTGCATTTGGTCATCAAGGAAATGTAAAAAGCCCGACTTATACGTTAGTGGAAGAATATCAATTAATACCTTTTTCCGTGTACCATTTTGATCTCTACCGTTTAGCAGACCCAGAAGAATTGGAATTTATGGGAATTCGAGATTATTTCCGCCCTCAGACGCTTTGTTTACTCGAATGGGCAACTAAAGGAAAAGGGCTTATTCCACCGGCAGACATCTTAGTCCAAATTGATTACGCCGAGACAGGACGTAATCTCACCCTACTGGCGCAAAATGAAACGGGTAATCAAATTATTGCAAAATTTCTGAATAATCAGACCGCTTAACTAAAAGGAAAAAAATGAACAAGTTAATAAATTATATTGCAGTTAGTTTATTTGGCTTAATGATTAGCCTAACCGGTTACGCAAAAGTTGTTGTTGTAATTGATGCCGGACACGGTGGTAAAGATCCCGGTGCGATCGGCAAAACCTTAGGAATTAAAGAAAAAGAAGTCACGCTCGGTATTTCTAAAGAATTAAAAGCGTTACTTGATTCGGATCCTAACTTTAAAGCCGTCATGACACGTAAGAGCGACTATTTTATTCAGTTGCCGGATCGTACGGAGATTGCTAGAAAAAATAAGGCAAACTATCTAATCTCCATACATGCGGATTCATCACCTAACTCAGCTAATCAGAAAGGCGCTTCCGTTTGGGTACTTTCTAATCGCCGAGCTAGTGATGAAATGGGTAAATGGCTTGAGGATCATGAAAAGCAATCCGAGTTATTAGGCGGTGCAGGTTCAGTGTTATCTAATAATAATGAACGTTACCTCAACCAAACCGTGCTGGATTTACAATTTTCTCATTCTCAACGTTCAGGTTATGAATTGGGAAAAAGTATCCTGTCTCGTATGGGTAGCATAACAGCCTTAGCAAAAAGTTCTCCCCAGCATGCGAGTTTAAGCGTATTACGTTCACCTGATATTACCTCCGTATTAGTCGAAACGGGATTTTTATCGAACGCAACGGAAGAGCAACAGCTGGCTAATCCGGCTTATCGTCGTAAAATTGCACGTGCGATTTATAACGGTTTAGTTGCTTACCGTGCCCGCTATACAAACGGTTCGGTTAAAGTAGTGGCTAATGAGACAAAGAAAGAACAATTTTCAAAACAGTCGAGTGGAAAAGAGGATAAATCGGTTAAAAAAGATGATAAATCTGACAAAACTGCAACGAAACAATCTTTAAATTCGGCTAATAACAAAGAAGAAAAACGTAACGAGAAAATAAAAAGCTCAATAAAAGATAAAAAGTCGGATGGGGAAGAAAAGCAAAATAAAGCACAAACCCAAAAAGATAAAGGCTCAAAAGAAGAATCTTCAGCTAAACGCTCGGAGCCGAAAAAATCAACGAACGGTTACCATATCGTTCAGCAAGATGAAACGCTTTATTCTATTGCGAGAACATATAAAACAACACCAGAAAAATTAAGCAAACTTAATAATATTAAAAATAACAATATTACTGTCGGCAAAAAATTAAAAGTAGAGTAACAAAATAAATAGCGGTCATCTTTACACAATAAATTGTAAAAATGACCGCTATTCTTATCTGCAATTTATGCCGATAGATAAACTAACGCCATGCTTTGAATTGGTTGATTAAACCGTTTGTTGAACTATCGTGGCTGGTAATTTGTTCCGCATTTTGTAACTCAGGTAAAATACGGTTTGCTAATTGTTTACCTAACTCTACTCCCCATTGGTCGAAGCTGTAGATATTGAAAATTACCCCTTGGACGAAGATCTTATGTTCATACATTGCGATCAGCGCACCTAAAGTGAACGGTGTAATTTTTTGCACTAAAATTGAGTTTGTCGGTTTATTACCGGTAAATACTTTAAACGGCACAATTTCCGCAACATCCGCTAAATCCTTACCTGCCGCTACAAATTCCGCTTCAACGGTTTCTTTCGATTTACCGAAAGCAAGTGCTTCCGTTTGTGCAAAGAAGTTAGATAATAGTTTTGCATGGTGATCTCCGACCGGATTATGTGTTTGTGCCGGAGCGATAAAATCACAAGGAATCAGTTTCGTACCTTGGTGAATTAATTGATAAAAAGCGTGCTGACCGTTAGTACCCGGCTCACCCCATACAATCGGACCGGTTTGATGTGTTACCGGACTACCGTCACGGCCGACAAATTTACCGTTTGATTCCATATTGCCTTGTTGGAAATATGCTGCAAAGCGATGTAAATATTGATCGTAAGGTAATAATGCTTCGGTTTCCGCACCAAGGAAATTACTATTCCAGATACCGATTAACGCCAATGTTGTCGGGATATTTTGCTCAATCGGCGCAGTACGGAAATGTTTATCCATTGCATGAGCCCCCGAAAGCAATGCTTCAAAGTTCTCAAAGCCTAATGACAATGCAATAGAAAGACCGATTGCAGACCATAAAGAATAACGACCGCCTACCCAGTCCCAAAATTCGAACATATTCGCCGTATCAATCCCGAATTTTGCCACTTCTTTCGCATTAGTTGATAATGCCGCAAAATGTTTTGCCACCGCCGATTCGTCTTTTGCCGCCGCTAATAACCACTCACGTGCAGTTAAAGCATTGGTCATCGTTTCTTGGGTAGTAAAAGTTTTTGATGCGACTAATACTAATGTTGTTTCAGGATTTACTTTTTTCAGCACTTCCGCAATATGTGTACCGTCTACATTCGAGACGAAATGCATATTTAAGTGATTTTTATACGGACGTAACGCTTCGGTTACCATATAAGGGCCTAAATCCGAACCGCCGATACCGATATTGATCACATCGGTGATCGCTTTACCGGTATAACCTTTCCAACTTCCGGAAATAATTCGTTCACAGAAATCTTTCATTTTAGCTAATACCGCATTTACTTCCGGCATCACATCTTTGCCATCAACAAGTACAGGCGTATTAGAACGATTACGTAATGCGGTATGCAATACCGCACGATTCTCCGTGCGATTGATTTTTTGACCGGAGAACATTGCTTCGGTTGCAGAAGCTAAACCGCATTCATTCGCTAACTGACGCAATAGCTCTAATGTCTTTTGATTAATCGCATTTTTAGAAAAATCGACAAGAATTTGCTGTTCAAAGTTTAAGTGATACTTATCAAAACGATTTACATCTTCGGCAAATAACTGAGGAATATTTAAGTTATCCGCTTTATGTTGCTCTAAAGCAGACCAAGCTACGGTTTGGGTTGGATTAATATTTTGCATTTGGGTTATCCTTTTGCTTGATAAAATTAAAAATAAATTATTCTTGAGATTGACGTTCTTCAAGCTCATTCAATCGTTTTTCTAATTCATTGAGCTTTTCACGCGTACGAAGCAACACTTGAGACTGCACATCAAATTCTTCACGGGTGACAATATCAAGTTTAGATAATTGGGCTTGGAGGATTTGTTTAAACTTTTCTTCGAGATCATTGCCGACATTTTTTAGAGGTTGAGGCAATGCGTTATGGAGTTGCTGAGCTAACGACTCAAAATTCTTAGGATTTAACATTCACTTTCTCCTTATGGAATAGCTTTTAATTTTAATTAATTTTAGTCTAAAGCTAAAGAAAATAATAAGGATTATTAAGTATAAATCAAAAAATGTATAAGTATGAGGCTGGATAAGATATTAGATGGCTGGGGTACTAGGATTCGAACCTAGGGATGCCGAGATCAAAACCCGGTGCCTTACCGCTTGGCGATACCCCAAAAGAAAAAAACTAACATAACGTTAGCTTATTTAGGAAATAATTAGATGGCTGGGGTACTAGGATTCGAACCTAGGGATGCCGAGATCAAAACCCGGTGCCTTACCGCTTGGCGATACCCCAACACTAATTTTTATAAATCGATAAATGGTGCGGGAAGAGGGACTTGAACCCACACACCTCGCGGCGCCAGAACCTAAATCTGGTGCGTCTACCAATTTCGCCATTCCCGCAAATGGTGGCTACAGCGAGATTCGAACTTGCGACCCCAACATTATGAGTGTTGTGCTCTAACCAGCTGAGCTATGTAGCCATTTAATTTTGCGTTCACCATATCGGTTTACGGGGTGTATTATGCTGATTTTCTTTTGCCTCGTCAAACACTTTTTTTAAAAAAAGTAAGAAATTTGATCATTTGGCTATACATTGCTCATTTTGTCATAAAAATAACTAATTTTCGCTTATTTTATAATAAGTTACGAAATCTTATTTTGCATTTTCCATTTCACTTTTTAATTGTTTAAGCACTTTCTCAATGTCAGGAAATTCATCTTCCCAAAGTTTAAATGCAAAACCAGCCTGCCCGACTAACATTCCTAAGCCGTCTTGATAACGTCGTGCGCCACATTCAAGAGCATAATTTAAAAACGGTGTCCGCATATCCGGCGCATATTGCATGTCATAAACTGCTGCCGATTTTAAAAGATGAGCGGCAACAGGCACATACTTACCTTGTAAACCTAAAGATGTCGCATTAATAATCAAATCAAATTCTTGCTCTGCGATTTGCGCTAATGAAGCGGTTTGAATTTTGCCGTATTTTGCAAATTTTTCTGCTAAACGAACCGCTTTCTCTAAGGTTCGATTATAGATAGTAATCTGCTGTTTCGCTTTTAGCAGCGGAAAAAGTACCCCCTTGGTCGCTCCGCCTGCGCCTAAAATAAGTACCCGCTGATGAGGTTTCAGCCAACCTAGACGTTCTAAATCAGAACAAAGTCCAAAACCATCAGTATTATCCGCATATAACCGCCCGTCATCTAAACGTTTTAATGTATTACAGGCTTCCGCTAACAAACAACTCTCACTATATTCATCCGCAAGTGAGAACGCGCGTTCTTTAAACGGTGCGGTAATATTTGCCCCTTTTGCCCCATCAGCAAAAAACTGCATAAGCTCGTTCTCAAAATTCAGGTCATTCCCTAACTTAGCAACATAACTAATAGACTTACCGGTTTGCTCGCCAAAAAGTTGATGAATACGAGGTGACTTACTTTGCGCAATCGGATTTCCCCATACTGCATACTGATTCATGTTTATTTATCCTTGTCTAAAAATATGTTGTGTAAAAATATCTCGAATTTCAGAAGGATTGGTTTTGCCAGCAGTCTCCGCTTCCAATACAGGAAAATCCGCACCGAATTGCAATTTTACTTCGTCTGCCGTTCGGCACGGTTCTTGTCCGGTTAAATTGCAACTGGTTGAAGTTAGAGCAAATCCGGTACGTTCACAAATATCAATAACTGCAGGAATACGGCATAAACGTACAGCAATCGTATCAAATTGTCCGGTTAAATATTGAGGAACATCCTTTTTAGCCGGCATTACCCAAGTAATCGCTCGTTCCGAAGGCGTTTCAAAAATTTGCCAATGCGCTGCGGTTAATTTGTTCTCATCAATATAAGGAAGTAATAGCTCTTTGGTTGGAGCTATCAGAATAAGCCCTTTTTCTTCCGGACGTTTTTTTAATTTTAATAAAGCTCGCACGGCTGACTCATTATTAGGATTACAACCTAAACCGAAAACCGCTTCGGTAGGATAAGCAACCACACGATTCCGTTTTAATTGTTCAACAATATTTTCTAAGTTATTCATTTTCTTCACTAAATAGGTATTGGCATGACTTATTCGCACATAGATACATCGATTTTCCACGTAGCTTCTTAAGCGTCACGATTGAACATTGGCATTGAGGACAAGTTTTTGCTATAGGTTTAGATGCCAACGTAAACTTACAGTGAGGAAATCCGCTACAACCATAAAACGTTTTACCCGAAAGCCCCTTTCGCGCCACTAATTTATGCGTTTTGCACTCCGGACAATCAAATTCTTCTTGTTCTTCCGCCTCATCATGTACGGTAAAATGACACTCCGGATAATGACTACAGCCAATAAAAATCCCAAAATTACCCTGTTTTAACTGCAAAAAGTGTCCACATTCAGGACAAATTTCCGTTAAATCTTTAATTACGCGGTTAGTCTGATATAGAGGTTTTATGTAGTCACATTGCGGATAACTACTACAACCTAAAAATAAGCCTTGTTTCCCTCGTTTAATTTGTAATGCAGAACCACACTCAGGACAAAGTTCTACTTGTTTCGTTGATTTAAAAAGACTCATTCAATTAATTCAAACTCAATCACAAAAAAGTCATTATCATTCGGATAAATATCTCTGATGACTTCCTTCAGCTCTGCTAACGACATATTTTCTTGTTTAGCGTGCTGCTCATTTAATTGCTCAAAATGAATAGGCGTAACGGAAATTACTCGAATGTCAGCAAAAAAACGATGAGTTTCATTAGTAAAAACCTTTAGTTCTTGCTGAGGTTGGAAATAAGCTTCGGATTTATCTCGAATGGTAATAGTTTTCTTACCAGCTAAAATATCTGCCTCGAAACGGCTAAAAAAAGTAATATTATTCATATTCTGCATCATTGTAATCTATGTCCATTAGATGGCTAAAGTGATCATTATAAAAGCCTCGGCTAAGCATAAAACGCCACATTTTTTGTTTGGCTTTAATATCCCATACCAGCGGTCGTTTTTTCTCAAAAACTTGCTCGGCAAGTATAAACCAATCAATCTCGGCATTCTCCAATTCTTGGTTTATCAGCCAATCTTTAATCCCTTTGAGTTTCAATTCTTGTTTTAAACGGCGGGGCCCGATTCCTTGCTGTGAACGGTAACGAATAAAACTAGCGCAATAACGCTCATCACTTTGCCAATTATTGCTTTGCGCTCGTTCGATAGCCTGCTCTATTTCTTCTTGGCTATATTCTTTTTGAACTAATTTTCGTCGTAAATCTTGTTCACTATAATCTCGCTTAGAGAGTAAATATAACAGATAATTTATTGCCGTGTAGTTAGCCATACTTAAAATCATTCAATATAAAAAACAAATGCGGTTTCTACCTTCGCAGAAACCGCATTTTTTACTATAGTTCTTCTTCGTTAAACGCTTCGTCTTCAAAGTCATTCACATCATCGGCATCTAGCATATTTTGTTCGCCTGCCGATGTTTTTTCCGGTGTTGAAATAAGTTGCTCACGAATATCTCGTTCAATTTTCTCTGCAATCTCCGGATTTTCTTTTAACCATTTAATTGCATTGTTTTTACCTTGACCGATTTTCGTGCCTTCATATGAGAACCATGCACCTGCTTTTTGGATAAAACCGTTTGCTTCGGCAAGAATTAATAACTCATTCATTCGAGCAATACCTTCACCATACATAATGTCGAATTGGACTTCACGGAACGGCGGTGCAACTTTATTTTTCACAATTTTCACTTTGGTTTCGCTACCGACCACTTCATCACCGTCTTTTACCACACCTGAACGGCGAATGTCTAAACGAACCGAAGCGTAGAATTTAAGTGCGTTACCGCCGGTAGTTGTTTCCGGATTACCGAACATCACACCGATTTTCATACGAATTTGGTTGATAAACACCACTAAACAGTTAGTCGCTTTAATATTTGCGGTTAGCTTACGTAACGCCTGTGACATTAAACGTGCTTGCAAGCCCATATGAGAATCGCCCATATCGCCTTCAATTTCCGCTTTCGGCGTTAATGCGGCAACCGAGTCCACAATAATTACATCAACCGCACCGGAACGAACCAACGCATCACAAATCTCAAGCGCTTGCTCACCGTTATCCGGCTGAGAAATTAATAATGCATCGGTATCCACGCCTAATTTGCGTGCATAAACCGGATCAAGTGCGTGTTCCGCATCAATAAATGCACAAGTTTTACCTGATTTTTGTGCTTGCGCAATGACCGATAAAGTCAGTGTTGTTTTACCTGAAGATTCCGGGCCATAGATCTCAACGATACGTCCCATCGGTAAACCGCCGATACCTAATGCGGCATCTAAACCGATTGAGCCGGTTGAAACCGCTTCAATATCCAGTGCTTGCGTATCGCCTAAGCGCATAATAGAACCTTTACCAAATTGTTTTTCAATTTGGGCAAGAGCAGCAGCTAATGCTTTTTCTTTTTGTTCCGGATCGATTTGTTTTGTTACTGTGCCTTTTTGCGCTTTTTTGTTATCTGCTGCCATAGTTTTGTCCTTTGCAAACTGTTCTGAAAAAACGACCGCTTGTCGTCAATTAACTGTGTATTATTATAGTGTTTACTTATACAGTTTCAAGCATTTTTTTACTGTTTTTCGATCTATCTAGCAAAATTGATCGCTGAAATAGGTAAAGCTCTTTGTAAATCAAAAGGATTAAGCGCATTCACCATCATAATTTGTTCGTACTGGGTCAAATCTTGCGGTGTAATTTGAACCAATTCGACAATACCGGTTTCAACCAGCTTGGTTAGCTGCGTACCCTTTAATAAATAATCTTGCGAGCTGAACCACCGCCCTTTTCTGTTAAAAAGTAAATTTCCAATCGTACAATCGCTCACCTTGCCGTTATTGATAATAATCACTTCATCGGCTTGCAAAGTTTTAAGCGAATCCAACCGCTTGCGATCGCTATATTTAAAGCGGTAATCCAAACCCTCAACGTACACACATTGGAAAGAGTTGATCTTACGTGGTGTATAAAGAAAAAATTGCTGCTCAAACTCGCTCGCATTGTAATCAATGCGGCAGCGCACACTGCCCTGCTGAAATTCGTCCGGCACACAAATCACCTCTGCTAATTGCCACTGTGGTTGCGCATTAAAATATAGTTTAATCGCACTTTCAAAGCGTTGCTGATGATAAGCTAAATTTTGCGGTTCACCATCAATAATTGCAATCGTTTCAAACAATGGAAATCGGTACATAAACTTTCTCCAATAGTTCATTATATTCATCGTTCAGTACGCTTTTTGCGGTAATGCCGCCACCGCTACGGAAAAGCAGTCGCTGATTATTCTGTTCAATGAAGCGAATTGCCACCGCACTCTCTAAATTCTCACCGTCAAAATAACCGAAAATACCGGTGTAATAACCTCGCTGTCCGATTTCCACTTGTTGAATAATTTCTACGGTTTTCTCTTTCGGCGCACCGCTAATTGAACCCGCCGGCAAGAGCTTGGCTAATAGTGAACCCACACTCGCTTGCCAATTTTCGTTTAGCTCGCCGCAAATTTCAGAACTGGTTTGATAAATCGCACCATGATAGGTATTCACTTTCTCTAAATAGCGATATTTCGTCACCTGAATATTTTGTGAAACTAATGCCAAATCATTACGAATCAAATCTACAATCGTATTGTGTTCGGTAAATTCTTTATCCGATTGCATCAGCTTTTCCGCCGCATTCGGCTCATTCGCATTAATCGTGCCTTTCATCGGATAAGAGTAGATTTTATTTTGTTGAATCCGCACAAAAGTTTCCGGCGAAAAACAAACAAACTGCTCTTTCAGCCACAATTTATATTTTGCCGAACTGGCGAAAAACAGTTCATCTAAACTGTAATTGGTTTGAATTTCAGTCGGATAAGTTAAATTCAATAAATAACTGTTTCCGGCTTGGATTTCTCGTTGTACAAGTTCAAAACCTTGCCGATAAGTTTCAAACGAGATGGGATTGATTTGAAATTCAAATGGTTTGCGAACGTTTTGCGGCTGAACATTCGATTTGCAAAAAAAATCGAAAAAAAGACCGCTTGCTGCCGCTTTTTCCAGCGGGCAAATAATCGGTTTTTGCTGTTCAAAATCAATTAAAAAGAAAAACGGGCTTTTCTGTTGCCCGAGTTGATTGGCGGTTTGGATAAAATGTTGCATAAACTCAAAATGTGACGAATATTGCCGTTATTCTAGGGGAATTTCTGCCAATTTAGCAACGTTCTTTCACTTTTCATTTTTCGCCGGATTGCTATAATACTGTATATTTTTCTATTAGATTCAGGTTTACCTTTATGATTATTGATGAAATATGGTTTTATGTAGCGATTGCCGTACTATTGGTTATCGCCGTTTTTCTGTTTTTTCTGCAATCACGCTATCAACGTGATGCGTTTGAGCTTTCACAAGATTTGACCAAAGCACAAGCCGATCTCAGCCAAATTAATCAAAAATTTGAGCAACTTGCCATTGAAAAAAATCAGATCGAACAATGGGCAATTCAATATAAAACTCAAGCCCAAGCGAGTATTGAACGAATTAACGAAAAAGAAGCACAGATTAATCGCTTACACAGCAAAATTGAAGAGGCGCAACAGCAAGAACAACAATTGGAACGCTATATTAATGAGCTAAAAGAACGTATCGGTGCATTCCAAGCCAAGTCGGAAAGTTTAGAAGAACAATTACAATTTAATCAAAATGCGCTTTCGCATAAAGAACGTGAAAGCCAATCGCTTGTCGCCCAGCTTAGCCAGACGCAAAATGAATTAACCGAATTGCGAACCTCACTTTCAGAAAAACAAGCGAATTTTGAAGCACAACAACGTAACTTTATCGAGGTAAAACAACAACTTAATGTTGAATTTCAACATTTGGCACAGCAAATTTTGGAAGAAAAAACCAAAAGTTTTACCGCGAGCAATCAATCTTCGTTAGATGCCCTGTTAAAACCGTTTAAAGAACAAATCGAAGGTTTCCAAAAACGGGTAAATGAAGTACACAGCGAGTCGCTGAAAGGCACGGCAAGTTTAGAAGCCGAACTGAAAAGGGTGCTACAAATCGGTGTGTCGATGTCGGAAGAAGCCCAAAACCTAACTAATGCCTTAAAAGGTAACAATAAAATCGCCGGTAATTGGGGTGAAGTACAACTTGAATCGGCACTACAGGCAGCTGGACTATTAGCCGGCGAGCACTATGTGGCTCAAGAAAGTTTTCGAGATCAGGAGGGCAAACGCTTTGCGCCTGACTTTGTGGTACATTTACCCGATCAAAAACACTTAATTATTGATAGTAAAGTTTCATTATTGGCTTATGATCAAGCGGTCAGATCCGAAGAAAATTTTGCAATTACCCAAGCGTTAGATGAGCATTGCAAATCACTCCGCACACATATCGACGGCTTATCGAAAAAGAATTACAGCAGTTTGCAAGGGATGAAAAGTCCGGATTTCGTCTTGATGTTTGTACCGATTGAACCGGCTTATATTGAAGCGATGAAACACGATCCGCAGCTGTTTAATTACGGTTATGAACGTAATGTCATTTTGGTTTCATATACCACCTTAATGCCGATTTTGCGTACCGTTGCAAATTTATGGCGAATTGAGCGAGGCAATGCCGAAGCACGTGAAATCAGTGAAAAAGCAGGCGAAATTTATAATCAAGTTTGTAGCGTTGCCGACCGTTTGGCGAAATTGGGCAATACGCTGAATACAGTCAATAACCAATATAATCAGACGGTAACCTCATTAGTCGGACGCCAAGGCTTAGTCGGCAAGGTGGAACGCTTCCAGCAACTTTCCGCCAAAGCTAGCCAAACGATGCCGGCGGTTGAGATGCTTACCAATGATTTTGATACCAATAAACTCATATTAATTGCAGAAAAGATTGAAGATAGCAATGCAGCAAACAATGAAGAAAGCCACTAATTTATTAATTATCGATAACCACGATTCGTTTACTTTTAATTTGGTTGATCTGCTACGTAAAATAGGCGTGCCGATGAAAGTGGTTTTAGTAGAACAATTAGTGCTTGATGAGGTAGAAAACTTTAGCCACATTTTGATTTCACCCGGCCCGGATGTACCAAGAGCTTATCCGCAAACCTTCGAAATGTTGAAACGTTTTCATCAAACCAAATCGATTTTAGGTGTGTGTTTAGGTCATCAGACGCTGTGTGAATTTTTTGGCGGCGAACTACACAATTTGAATGAAGTCAGACACGGGCAGCAACGTCCTTTAATCCAAATAAGCGACAACCCGATTTTTGACGGTTTACCCGAGCGTTTTAATATCGGTTTATATCATTCGTGGGCAATCTCGCAAAAATCGTTGGAAAACACACCGCTTATTGCCACGGCGGTTTGCGATCAAGATGTCTTAATGGCATTTAAACACCAACATTTGCCGATTTACGGCGTGCAATTCCACCCTGAATCCTTTATTACCGAACACGGTGAACAAATGCTACGCAATTGGCTTAACATTGACGATAAAAGCAAATTAGCTTAAAGAAACCTTATTGTAAGAATACAAACGATTAACAGTCTAACCGTCATCTGTTTTTATTGAGGATGAAAAGAATGAAGCTAAAAATATTTGCACTTGTCTCTTTATTAGCGAGCGGTTTAGCGAATGCCGAAACCAATTTAAAACCGACGATTTTTGAAAGTAAATTCGACTTTCAGCAAACCGTTGAAACATTAGAAACCGGTTTTAAAGATAAAGGTATGACAATTTTTACCAAGATAGATCACCAAGCCGCTGCGAAAGCCGCCGGCCTTGAAATGCAACCGGCAACCGTGATTGTTTACGGTACGCCAAAAGCCGGTACGCCGTTAATGGTAAAAGATCCAACACTTGCGTTACAATTACCGTTAAAAGTATTAGTTACCGAACCGACCAAAGGCAAAGTAGAAGTCATGTTACACAAAGCGGAACAAGTTGTCGCTCATTCAAATACGCCGTATTCAGCGGTAGAAAACAGTTTAGCGAAAGCTGAAAAATTAATTGAAGCAACTGTTGCCAAATAACTTTACCAATTAATAAATAAGCGGTCATTTTTTAGTAAATTTTGTTACAAAATCGACCGCTTATTTGTTTTTATCTCCAATTCCTGCCAATTTTCCGCTATAATTTCAAAGATTTTGTCTCCGCATTTCATACAGCGGAAAACCTATTTTTAAATCTTAAGGATATTTTTATGATGCGTTCTCATTATTGTGGTGTTTTAAACCGTTCGCACGTTGGTCAAACCGTAACATTAAGCGGTTGGGTACACCGTGTGCGTAACCTCGGTCGTTTTATTTTTATGCAAATTCGTGACCGTGAAGGTATCGTGCAAGTTTTCTTTGACGAGAAAGATGAAGCGATTTTCAAAATCGCTTCAAGCCTACGTTCAGAGGCGTGTGTGCAAATTCAAGGTGAGGTGATTGCACGAGATGAATCACAAATCAACAAAGAGATGGCGACCGGTGAAATCGAAGTGTTAGTAAAAAATGTAGTTGTGTATAACAACTCGGAAGTTTTACCGCTGGATTTCAACCAAAACAACACGGAAGAGCAACGTTTAAAATATCGCTATCTTGACTTACGCCGTCCGGAAATGGCGGAAAAACTCAAAACACGTGCGAAAATCACCAGCTTCGTACGTCGTTATATGGACGACAACGGCTTCCTTGATATCGAAACACCAATGCTAACCAAAGCAACACCGGAAGGTGCGCGTGACTATTTAGTACCAAGCCGTGTACACAACGGTAAATTCTATGCTTTACCGCAATCACCGCAGCTTTTCAAACAGTTGTTAATGATGTCAGGTTTTGACCGTTATTACCAAATCGTAAAATGTTTCCGTGATGAAGATTTACGTGCCGATCGTCAGCCGGAATTTACCCAAATCGATGTGGAAACCTCATTCTTAACCGCTGAAGAAGTGCGTGAATTAATGGAAAATATGATTCACGGCTTATGGTTGGATCGCTTAAACGTAGATTTAGGCAAATTTCCAATCATGACGTGGCAAGAAGCGATGCAACGTTTCGGTTCGGACAAGCCGGATTTACGTAACCCGTTAGAATTAGTGGACGTGGCGGACATTTTAAAAGACGTTGAATTTAAAGTATTTAACGAGCCGGCAAATTCAGCAGACGGTCGTGTAACCGTGCTTCGTGTGCCGAACGGTGCAACGCTTACCCGTAAACAAATTGACGAATATACCCAATTTGTCGGTATCTATGGTGCAAAAGGCTTAGCGTGGGCGAAAATCAATGATGTAAATGCCGGCATGGAAGGCATCCAAAGCCCGGTAGCAAAATTCTTAAACGAAGAGGTTTTCAAAGCGTTAATCGAGCGTACCAAAGCAACTAGCGGCGACATCCTATTCTTCGGTGCGGATAAATGGCAAGTAGTTACCGATGCAATGGGCGCTTTACGTTTAAAAGTTGGTCGTGATTTAGAGCTAACCAATTTAACCGCTTGGAAACCGCTTTGGGTAATTGATTTCCCGATGTTTGAAACAGACAGCGAAGGCAACCTTTCAGCAATGCACCATCCGTTCACTTCTCCGAAAGGTTTAACGCCGGAAGAATTAGCGGCAAACCCGGTGAATGCGGTTGCAAATGCTTACGATATGGTTATCAATGGCTACGAAGTGGGCGGCGGTTCGGTACGTATTTACGATCCGAAAATGCAACAAACCGTATTCGGTATCCTCGGTATTAACGAACAAGATCAACAAGAAAAATTCGGCTTCTTATTAGACGCATTAAAATTCGGAACACCGCCGCACGCAGGTCTTGCATTCGGTTTAGACCGTTTAACTATGCTTATCACCGGTACGGAAAATATCCGTGATGTGATTGCATTCCCGAAAACTACCGCAGCGGCGTGTCTAATGACCGAAGCACCAAGTTTTGCAAACCCGCAGGCATTGGAAGAGTTGGGTATTGCAGTCGTAAAAAAAGAGAAAGCGGAATAAGACAAGCGGTCAAAAATCGCTTATTTTTTGTAAATGAAATACAAAAATCCTCACTCCGTTTTAGTTGTGATTTATGCGCAGAATTCGGGCAACGTCTTAATGCTGCAACGCCAAGACGATCCCGAATTTTGGCAATCGGTGACCGGTTCGCTTGAGCCGAACGAACAGCTGTTTGAAACGGCGATTCGCGAAGTGAAAGAAGAAATCGGTATCGATATTTTAGCGGAAAAACTTACGCTAACAGATTGCAACGAATCGGTAGAATTTGAGATTTTTCCGCATTTTCGGTATAAATATGCACCCGATGTGACACATTGTTCGGAACATTGGTTTTTACTTGCCTTAACGCAAGAACGACAACCTGTGTTAAGCGAACATTTAGCATTTAAATGGGTAAGCGTTGAGGAAGCGATACTGCTAACGAAATCCCCGAATAATGCAGCGGCAATTGCAAAATATTTAAAGAAATAACCACTCTCTCCTCTTGTGGGAGAGAGACTGTCTGTGAAGCGTATAGCGAGCAGACAGAGAGAGGGGGAAAACTAGCGGTCTAAATTCGTAAATGTCTTACAAAAACTAACCGCATCCCCTCTCCCTGATTTCCGCCTCTAAACGAGGCTTCAATCTTTCCCTCTCCCACAAGGGGCGAGGGCAAATTTTCACAAATCAAATATAAAGGAAACAACAGAATGGCAGGTCATAGTAAGTGGGCTAACATTAAACACCGTAAAGCGGCACAAGATGCACAACGCGGTAAAATTTTTACTAAATTAATTCGTGAATTGGTTACTGCGGCAAAAATCGGCGGCGGTGACGTTTCGGCAAACCCTCGTTTACGTTCTGCAGTAGATAAAGCATTATCAAACAATATGACACGTGATACGATCAATCGTGCAATTGAACGTGGTGTAGGCGGTGGCGATGACACCAATATGGAAACCAAAATCTATGAAGGTTACGGTCCGGGCGGCACAGCGGTAATGGTTGAATGTTTAAGCGATAACGCAAACCGTACCATTTCACAAGTTCGCCCAAGCTTCACTAAATGTGGCGGTAACTTAGGTACTGAAGGTTCTGTCGGTTACTTATTCAGCAAAAAAGGGTTAATCTTAATCGAATCAGCCGATGAAGACGCTTTAACCGAAGCGGCAATCGAAGCGGGTGCGGACGATATTCAACCGCAAGAAGACGGTTCATTCGAAATCTATACCGCTTGGGAAGATTTAGGTAGCGTACGCGACGGTATTGAAGCGGCGGGCTTTAAAATCCAAGAAGCGGAAGTGACAATGATCCCATCAACTACCGTTGAATTAGATGCGGAAACCGCACCGAAATTACTTGACTTAATTAACCGCCTGGAAGATTGTGACGACGTACAAAACGTCTATCACAACGGTGAAATCAGTGACGAAGTCGCTGCACTTCTCTAATTCCTTACGCTAAAGCCAACCTTACCGGTTGGCTTATTTTTTTAGTAAATCATTGAACTAATACCCATTTTTAATTTTCTAATGAAGGCGTTGTAAAACGTGTGTATTTATTTTTTAATTGTAAGGAATAAAAAATGAAAGGAATTAAATTTATATCCGCATTATCTTTTGCCGCACTACTAGCAGCTTGTTCAACCGCTAATGATGTTGCTTCAAACGTATCAAATGCCGCCTCAGCGACAACCAATGCCGTAAAAGAAGGTGCGACCGCCGTATCTAACGGTGTTTCAAACACCGTAAATACCGTAAAAAATAAATTAACCGCCTCTTCTAAAACCGTGGTTTATCAATGCCAAAACAATAAAACCGTGGTTGCCACCTATGATTTTGAAGGCGAGAAAGCAACCGGCTTAACTTTAACCGTGAATGATGTGGCGGTAAAAGAGTTAATGCGTGATGAGAAAAATAAAGACTTTGCGTCATTCGCTTCAAAAACGCACGTATGGAACCTAGATGAAACCTTCTCACTTTCAACCTTTAATAAAACCGAAGCGGGAATGTTATTCAAAAAAGGTAAAAATGCGGATGAAATCCTTGCAAAAAACTGCGAAGTTAATCAAACTGCAACTGCAAAGTTAAATAAATAACAGATTGATTCGTTTTAGATAAGCGGGCGGATTTGTAAAAATTTTTGCAAATCTGCCCGCTTGTTTTCATTCATTGGACAAACTATGCCGATTATTTTAGGAATTGACCCCGGTTCACGGGTTACCGGTTATGGTGTGATTCGTCAAACCGGACGCCATTTAGAATATTTAGGAAGCGGTGCAATTCGCACTTCCGTCGATGATCTACCGACTCGCTTAAAACGCATCTATGCAGGCGTGACCGAAATCATCACCCAATTCCAACCTGATATGTTTGCGATTGAACAAGTGTTTATGGCGAAAAATGCCGATTCCGCACTCAAACTCGGACAAGCTCGCGGTACAGCGATTGTCGCAGCGGTAAATCACGATTTACCTGTGTTTGAATATGCCGCCCGTTTAGTCAAACAAACCGTCACCGGCATTGGCTCAGCAGATAAAATCCAAGTACAAGATATGGTCACTCGTATGCTTCAACTTTCGTCCAAACCGCAAGCCGATGCCGCCGATGCCCTTGCGATTGCGATTACTCACGCCCATTCGATTCAACATTCCTTGGTGGTTGCAAAGCAAAGTAATCAGAAAGTCAGTAGCGATAAAGAGCAAATTCTCGCCTTAATGAAAACTCGTTATAGCCGTGGGCGATTTCGTTTAAAAGGATAAAAAAATAAGAGTAATCAATTTCTTGATTACTCTTGTTTCTTTATTGCTTTTTGTCTGTAGTCGGCTGAGTAGCTTCCGTTTTTTCTACTTCCGGCTTTTCTACCTCTGCTTGCAGCAGATTAACCGTTTCTAGCGTAATCGATTTTAGCTGTACTTTTCTTGGCGGTTGATAGTTGATTAAACGATCTTTACTGCTAATCCATTGTTGGATTCTTTCATTTACCTCTTTAGCCGAGACTTTTTTCAGCATTGGCTCTAAGAGCTCCGCCAACTTCTTCTGCGTTAAATAAGGTTTATCCGATAATACGGTTTCCGACATAATCTGTAACCATTGCTGGAAATCGCGATCATTCTCATCTTTCTTCGCATTTTCTAGTTGAATTTGTACCGCTTCTTTTTGTTTAGTCAGCTCATCTTCCGTAATAGGCGAACGTTTAAGTTGCTCTATTTCGCTAAAAATCTGCTTTAAGCCTAACTCATGCTGCGTTGATTCGACCGTCGCAAACCAACCTAATGCAGCGGTATTTTTACCGATGTCGGATTTACGTATCGTAATAGCGGAAACGCCTTTAGGTAAAACCGCTGACGGATTTTGCAATCGTTGCGATAACGAAGCAAGTGCCAAACGGTCAATTAAACGCGCATAACGAGCTTCATTGGTACGCACTCGGTGTTTCATTTCATCAAAGCGGAAAATATATGCGACTTGGCTGACGCTACTGCGAGCATCTTGAAGTTTATTAATCGCAAGTCCTTCAGACAAGATAGGATCTAAATAATCCCTTTTCGGCATCTCTTTAGCGACCAAACTCGAAAAGCGTTGTTGAATTTGTTGTTTCACCGCTTCCGGTTCAATATCGCCGACTACTAATAGCTGCATATTATTCGGCGTGTACCACGTTTGATAAAACTGCTGCAACTGGGTTGCCGGTAAATTTTGGATATTCTCCGCCGTACCGATAATCGCTCTATCGGCATAACGAGAATCCGCACGCACCGCCGCAATACGTTTTTGATTCATTAAGCTACCGACACTTTGCGCTTGTCGCCAATCTTCCAAAATATATTTACGCTCATCATCAAGATCTTCTTGGGTAAGTTTCGCTTGAAATAGCATTTGCTCTAACAAATAGAGACTTTTATCCAAATTAGAGGTTGAAGGCGGAATCATTTGATAGGTGGTATGATCATAACCGGTCTCGATATGATAATTTTTTTCTTGTTTCCATTTTTGTTCATTCAAATACGGCGTTAAGCCGTTAGGATGAGCATTGGTACCGCGTAACACTAAATGTTTAAGTATATTGGTTGCGCCTAACTGGCTATCCGTTTCGTCAATCGCTCCGGCATTGACTTTCATTTGAATTTCAATCCGTCCTTTTTCCGCATGTAACGGCAGCAAAGTATATCGTAAACCGTTTTCAAGTTGTCCTTGAATCGGCCCGCTTTTTTCCGCATAACTTGCCGTTGAAGCGGCAAATAACACTAAAGAAGTTAAAATAATGCGCATTTTTATTTTCCTAAATAGAAAATCCTCTTGCTTGAAACAAGAGAAATATAAGTGGCGATATTCTAACAAATAATTTAAGCAAGCGGTCTAATTTACCGATTTTTTTGCAAATTAAACCGCTTGTTTTATTAATAAATCCAATACTATTTTTGTCGAATTATTCAGCTAATTCCGCACGTAATTTTTTCGTTACCTCAACCATGACTTGTAATTGTTCGACGGTTTCTTTCCAACCACGCGTTTTTAAGCCGCAATCCGGATTCACCCATAAACGTTCTTTCGGTATTACCTTCAATGCCTTACGTAATAAATGCTCGATTTCGCCGGCTGTCGGTACACGAGGGCTATGAATATCATAAACACCCGGGCCGATATCATTCGGATATTTGAAATCGGCAAACGCCGTGAGTAATTCCATATCCGAACGTGAGGTTTCAATCGTGATCACATCCGCATCAAGCCCAGCAATCGCCGGTAAAATATCGTTAAATTCCGAATAACACATATGAGTGTGGATTTGAGTATCGTCTTTTACGCCCATATAACTTAAACGGAACGCTTCTCCCGCCCATTGTAAATAGGCATCCCAATCCGCACGTTTAAGCGGTAAGCCTTCTCGAATCGCAGGTTCGTCAATCTGGATCACTTTAATACCGGCTTTTTCCAGATCTAATACCTCGTCAGAAAGTGCCACACCAATTTGCTTACATACGGTAGAACGAGGAATATCATTACGTACAAACGACCATTGTAAAATCGTCACCGGGCCGGTTAGCATGCCTTTCATCACTTTATCAGTCAGGCTTTGAGCATATTGCGACCAACGCACCGTCATCGGTTCAGGGCGAGTGACGTCACCATAAATCACCGGCGGTTTGACACAACGAGAACCGTAGCTTTGTACCCAACCGAATTTAGTGAACGCAAAACCGTCCAGTAACTCACCGAAATACTCCACCATATCGTTACGTTCCGCTTCGCCGTGAACTAATACGTCTAAGTCCAGCTCTTCTTGTTTACGAACCACAAATTCAATTTCTTTTTGCATTGCCGCTTCATAATCAGCAAGCGATAGTTCACCTTTTTTGAATGCGGCACGGGCGTGGCGAATTTCCAATGTTTGCGGGAAAGAACCGATATTAGTAGTTGGAAGAAGCGGTAAATTTAGCCATTTATTTTGCAACTTAATTCGTTCGGCAAACGGTGACTGGCGTTTATCCGCATTTGCCGGTAAATTCGCTAAACGTTGTGCGACTTCCGCTTTATGAATCACTTTGCTGTTCGCTCGTGCATCTGCCGCGGTTTGGCTATCATTCAGCTGTTCCGTAACCGCTGCTCGCCCCGCATTTAACGCCTGTTTTAAAACCTGCAACTCTGCCACTTTTTGTAAGGTAAAAGCTAACCAGCGATATAATTCAGGATTATTTTGCTGTAATTGCGTTTCTACCGATAAATCATAAGGCGTATGTAATAGCGAACAACTCGGTGCAATCCATAAACGTTGATTAAATTTCGCTTTTAATGGCTCCAACACATCCAATACACGATTTAAATTCGCTCGCCAAATATTACGCCCGTCAATCACACCAGCAGAAAGCACTTTCGGATAATCTTCAAATGCACGGAGTTGTTCCGGCACACGCACGAGATCAAGGTGTAAACCGTCTACCGGCAACGCTTTTAATAAAGCGGCGTGTTCCGCCACCGAGCCGAAATAAGTTGCCAATAATAACTTCGCATTCACTTTAGCTAACTGAGCGTAAACGTCTTGATAAGCCGCAAGCCATTCTTGAGGTAAATCTAATGCTAATGCCGGTTCATCAATTTGGATCCATTCCACACCTTCAGCGGCGAGAGCGGTTAAAATCTCAAAATAAACCGGCACAAGTTGCTTGAGCAAATCAAAGCGGTTAAAGGCTTCGCCTTTTTCTTTACCTAGCCATAAAAATGTTAGCGGGCCGACAATCACCGGTTTAACTTGATGTCCGACAGCTTTCGCTTCACGGATTTGATTCACATAATGCGTAGGATTCGCCTTAAATTGAGTGTTTTTCTGGAATTCCGGCACAAGATAGTGGTAGTTAGTATCAAACCATTTGGTCATTTCAATCGCAAACTGCTCTTTATTACCACGTGCTAATTGGAAATATTGATCAAGGGTCAAATTTTGGCTATCAAAACCAAAACGAGCCGGTATCGCGCCGGTTGCTACTTGTAGATCTAAAATGTGGTCGTAAAACGTAAAATCACCGACCGTGACAAAATCCGCATCGGCTTGTGCCTGATGCTGCCAATTTTTTTCACGTAACGCTTTTGCCAGATCTAATAAATCTTGTTCGGCTAATTCTTTACGCCAGTAGCGTTCTTGTGCAAATTTTAATTCACGTTTTGCCCCTACACGTGGAAAACCTAAGATATGTAATGTTGTCATACTGCACTCCTGCTATTTCACTAACCCTATTGTTAAATTCAATAACTAGATAATGCAGAAACACCAAACATTATGCAAACTCATAATTTTCAATTTAATTATGAAATACATTAATAAATAAATTATTATCTATATGAAAAAACAAGCGGTCAAATTTGCATTTTTTTATACAAATTTGACCGCTTAGTTATGTATAACATCTTAAGTTATCGAATTACCACCAACCGAGTAGCTTCATCCAAACGCCACCGACAGTAAACCAAATAACTAACGAAGCAACCGAAATAATGAAACTAACGCCCCACCATTGCCCTGTTGTGTTGTAACCTGAACCAAATAATGCAGGTCCCGGACCGCCGGCATATTGAGTTAAACTCATTGATAAAGTTGAGGTATAACCTAAACCGATTGCCGCTAGCATCGGCGGAGTGCCGACTGCGATTGCCGCCGCAAGGAAAGCAAGATACATCGCTGAAATATGTGCCATTGCAGAAGCAAAGAAATAGCGGGTGTAGAAGTAAACCAGTACTAAAATACCAAATGCAATCGGCCAATCCAAACCGCCGACCGATTGTGAAATATGCGAAGAAATCCACGTGATCGCACCATATTTATTTAGCGCATTCGCCATCATCACTAACACTGCAAACCAGAACATCGTATCCCACGCTGATTTTTCAGAAATGATATTTTGCCAGTTCATAATGTTAGATAAGAGTAAAATGACTAAACCGATAAAAGCGGATACGGTTGCAGGGATACCAAATGCAAGATCACCGACGGTCCAGAGGAACAGTAATAACACAAAATCTAATGCTAAAATCCATTCCGCTTTACTCATTTTGCCCATATTTTGTAATTCTTGACGAGCCATCTCCGCCATTTTAGGCGTATCTTTTAATTCAGGCGGATAAATCAAATAGAGTAAATACGGCAGAACGATTAAACAAACCACACCGGGAACTAATGCACCGATAAACCAAGTAATCCATGAAATCTCTACGCCTTGACCGCGAGCAAGTTCGGCAATCAAAGGGTTACCCGCCATAGCGGTTAAAAACATCGTACAAATAATCGTATCGATTTGCGATACGGCTAAAGCCAAAAACGCACCGGCACGTTTTGCTGTCGGACCGGGCTTAGAATCGTATGCTTCGGCAATCGATTTCATAATCGGATACATAATACCGCCGCCGCGTGCAGAAGCGGACGGAATTCCCGGACCAATCACTAAATCGGCAAGTGCAATACCGTAAGCGACGCCCATCATTCTCTTACCGAAACGAGAAACGAAATAAAGTGCGATACGTTTACCCAATCCCGTTTTAATTACTGCTTGCGATAAGAACATAGCGATTCCGATTAACCAAATCGTTGCATTGGAAAAACCGGATAACATCGCCACTTCGTCTTTACCCGCTTTAATCGGGGTTAATTCGGTCACACCGCTAATCACTAATGCGACTAAAGTCGCCGCTCCCATCGGCATGGCTTTTGCAATAATCGCTACAATCGTTGCAACGAATAAAGCTAACATTCCCCATGCTCTTTCACTCAACCCTTCCGGGGTAGGAATTAATACGATACCAAATCCAACCACAACGGAAATCAGCAATCCCTGCCAATTAAAACCTAATTTAACCTCAACCGGAGGTAATTTTTGCTCTGCTGACATAATTTTTCTCCTAACTAAAACGGATTATAGTCTAACGATAATTTCCATTAGATATTGCAAAAAAACACATCATATTTTGATATTAATTAAACATTATTTTTTTATAACATAAAAAAAGTATCAAAAACGCCTAACCCATGATTATTTTCATTTTTAGTCTTGGCATACCAAGCATTTATCTATAGTATCTTTCATCATCTTTCTTTTTATAATGAATTATTTACATGAAACCGATTTTTCTTGAACTACGCCACTTAAAAACACTGGTCGCTTTAAAAGAAAGCGGCAGCGTTTCTCTTGCGGCAAAACGCGTACATCTCACGCAATCCGCGCTCTCTCATCAGCTTAAATTGTTAGAAGATCAATATGAACTTACTTTATTTGAGCGTAAGACCCAACCGCTACGTTTTACACCCGCCGGAGATCGTCTAGTCAAATTGGCGCATGATATTCTGCCGAAAATCGTTGAAGCCGAGCTTGATCTCGCCCGTGTCAAACAAGGGGAAGCGGGAGAATTACGCATTGCGGTGGAATGTCATACCTGCTTTGACTGGCTGATGCCGGCAATGGATACTTTCCGTCAAAGTTGGCCTTTAGTGGAATTGGACATTGTATCCGGCTTCCATACCGATACCGTCGGATTGCTCTTAACTCATCGTGCGGATTGGGCGGTTGTTGCCGAAGCAGAAGAAACGGAAGGCATTATTTATCGCCCGCTCTTTTCTTACGAGATGGTTGGAATTTGTGCTAAGGATCATCCTTTAGCCGATAAAGATATTTGGCAAGCGGAAGATTTTATTGACGAAACTTGGATTACTTATCCGGTACCGGACGATATGTTAGACTTATTGCGTAAAGTGTTACGCCCCGCAGGTATTATGCCTACACGCAGAACCAGCGAATTAACTATTGCGATTATTCAGTTAGTCGCAAGTAAACGAGGTATCGCAACTTTACCTTATTGGGCGGTAAAACCTTATTTAGACAGAGGTTATGTGGTTGCTAAGAAAATTACTCAACAAGGGCTATACAGTAATCTTTACGGAGCATTCAGAGAATCGGATCAACATTACGCTTATCTCAATGATTTCCATAATACGGTTAAATCGCAAAGTTTCGCTACGCTTCCGGGATTGATGGTGCTAGAAGAATAGTGATGATGAATAACTAAAAAATAAGCGGTCTAATTTCTATCATTATTTGCAATATTTAGCGTAACAAAATAATAAAATCAGACCGCTTATCCAATTAATTATTGGCTCGCCCCAAATACGCCGCCCCAAGCTTTATCATCACCGATTTTGGAATTGTCTTTAAACATACCACCGAGTTCTTTCGCATTATCGCCATAGAACTTACCTTCCACTTTTGCTTGAGTTGAGAAGCCTGCCGAATTTGCTGTACCTGCAAAGCTATTTCCGGAAATATCTGCAGCGATATTCACTGCATCAAGCGTATCAATATTTAATGTACCGTTTAACTTTTTCGTACCGAAATCAACGTTAAACTTTGATGTCCCATCCAGCCAATCTTTATCTTTAAATTGATCGGAATTACCCGTAACAAGTGCATAGCCGTTATAAGTTGCCGTACCGCTTGTCGGCATGGATTTAGTCGGAGAACCGTTATAGAACATATACCCTTTCTCACCATCTTTAACAATACCGAAACGTACCGCACTGTATTTATCACAACAAGTGTGTAAACCATTTATGTTTAACCAAGTACCGGCATAAATTCCTGAGTTCTTATAACTTACGCGAATTGATTTTCCATCTACATTTAGAGTAGATGTACTTGGATCATTAATTTCCACGCGTTTTTCCACTACATTATCATCTTGATTAGTAAGAATAAGAGCCGCTCCCGTAGCGGAAGTTGAAGGAATATTATTTAATGGAGAGGGATTATTCGTCTTAGGAGTATTATCTGCCATCGGTGGATGCTTAGCATTATTTGATGAATTACCACCACCGCTTCCACAAGCACTTAAAACTAACCCGACTAATATACTCAAACCTAACTTTGCAATTTTCTGCATAAATACGCTCCTGATATACTTCTATGTATAAAAATAAATTATATAAATCAAAATGAAAAATCTAAAAATAATATAAAAAGCGGTAGCATTTGCTACAATTTTCGCAAAACCTACCGCTTTATACTTAAATCAATATATTACTTTTGTTGTTTAGCACCAAATACACCGCCCCAGCTTTTATCGCCAAGTTTGGCACCTTTTTCCTTGGCACTTTCGAATGCTCCTGCCAATTCTTTAGCCTTTTCACCGTAGAATTTACCTTCGACGATAGCATCTGAATCTTTGAAACGATCAAATGTTGCCTTACCGGTAAAACTATTTCCAGAAATAGTGCCATCAACATTAACTTTATTGTTACCACTTAACTTATCAAATGCTAAAGTACCGGTTAATTTCTTCGTACTGAAATCAGCTTCAAATTTTGAAGTACCAAAAAACGCCTTATCATCATTTTTAACATCAATAGCTGCCGACAAATAAGCATCTCCCTCATAATTAAATTTACCTGAGGTTGGTATATCATTAGTTACGTTACCATTATAGAAAGCATAACTCTTATTTACAGCTCCATCATATACACCAAAACGAACCGAATCATACTTATCACAACATACTTCTAAACTTCCATCTTTCGATATTTTCCAATTACCTTCGGCTTTTGTTGCATCTGCAAACTTAATTTCAATGCCATCTACCTTAATAGAATTCAAATTAGCATCCGTCAATTTTTCTTTAGTTAATTGGGGTAGCCCCTTTGAAGCCCCTTCAACAATAAATACTCCGCCGCTTGTTTTATCTTTAGGCTGATCTTGTTTCGGTTGATCTTGCTTTGGTTGGTCTTGCTTTGGTTGGTCTTGCTTTGGTTGGTCTTGCTTAGGCTGCTCCTGTTTCGGCTGATCTTGTTTCGGCTGATCTTGTTTCGGCTGATCTTGTTTCGGTTGAGGCTGCTTAGGCTGTTCCTGCTTAGGTTTGTCTGATTTAGGTTTAATATCAATAGAATGGTTCTTACTGCCACAAGCGGTAATAACCAATCCGGCTAATAAAGTTACAGCAAATTTTGTAATGTGTTTCATATAGAACTCCTTATAAAAGTATAAGCGCAGTAATTATATACAAATAACTTAAATAAGATAACAAAATTTACAATTAAATTGTAAACAAAAATAAAGCCAATATTTCTTATATTGGCTTTCTCTGTTAGGTTTTATGCCTTTGTTCTATATTTAGAATGCTGTTTTACCGCTTTACGAATTTGGCGAATATTGGTACGACGGCGATTTTTCGTCACATCTACCTTGGTTTCGGTTTCCGCCGGTAAGCCAACAAGCTCACGTAAATAATTTACTTGCTCTAAGCCCATTTCTTCCCATCCGCCGCGAGGTAAACCTTTTTCCAATTTGATATTACCGTAACGAATACGAATCAAACGACTAACCTCAACACCTTGCGATTCCCATAAACGACGAACTTCACGGTTACGTCCTTCGGTTAAAGTGACATCAAACCATTGGTTTAAACCTGTGCCACCGACCGTTTTAATCTGTTTAAAGTTTGCCGGACCGTCTTCTAACTGAACGCCTTTGCGTAAACGCTGTAACATTGCTTCATCAATATTACCGAACACACGCACGGAATATTCACGCTCTACTTCACGACTCGGGTGCATTAAACGATTCGCTAACTCACCGTCAGTAGTAAACAGTAATAAACCCGAAGTATTAATATCTAAACGACCGACCGCAATCCAACGCGCTCCGGTTAAACGAGGTAAGCGATCAAATACCGTTGCACGCCCTTCCGGATCAGAACGGGTACATAATTCGCCTTCCGGTTTGTAGTACATCAATACGCGACAAATTTCTTTTTGTGCCGGAATTAAGCTGATTAAATTACCGTCAATACGAATTTTAGTCGCACTGCTTACTTGCACACGATCGCCTAAGCTTGCAATTTTGCCATCAACACTTACACGCCCTGCCGCAATAATCTCTTCCAACTCACGGCGAGATCCCTGACCGGCACGCGCTAGAATTTTCTGTAGTTTTTCACCAACTACTTTCTCTTTCTTCTCTGAGGTTTCAATGATGGAAGCGGTCGGTTTTGCTGATTTTTTTGCAAAAGATTGCTCGCTTTTTGCTTTTAACGGTTTTGAGGTCGGATGTTCGGCACGCTTTTCATTACGCTCGGCTAAACGTGGATTTTTAGAAAATTTTACCGATTTCGGATCGGCATTTTTAGTTTGAAATGTTTTCATTAAGATTCCTTTGTCGCTCTCACGAGCGTCTTTAAAAATATAGATTGCCTCTTTAAGAAGGAGGAAATCATTAATTAAACGGCGTAATATCGCCTGATCCTTCACGGATAATTTTAGGGGCATCTTCGGTTAAATCAATCACGGTTGTCGGCTCTTGACCTAAATAACCGCCGTGGATAATTAAATCCACACGATGCTCCAAATGTTCTCGAATTTCATCCGGATCCGATTCGGTAATTTCCGTATCAGGTAACATTAGCGAACACGATAAAATCGGCTCACCTAACGCTGCAATCAGTGCCAACGCAATAGCATTATCCGGCACTCGAATCCCTATTGTCTTACGCTTGGTCATTAATCTACGCGGCACATCTTTGGTTGCCGGTAAAATAAAGGTGTAAGGATTTGGCGTGTTATTTTTGATTAAGCGATAAGATTGATTAGTGACTAATGCATAAGTGGAAAGCTCTGATAAATCACTACATACCAAGGTAAAATTGTGATTTTCAGGCAATTTCCGAATCGCAACAATACGATCCATTGCGTGTTTTTCACCGATTGCACAGCCTAAAGCATAACCTGAATCTGTCGGATAAATAATAACGCCACCATTTTTAATAATTTCTACCGCTTGATTAATCAAACGTGCCTGAGGATTATCAGGATGAATATAAAAAAATTGGCTCATAGCGTAATATCCTTCGAAAAAAATGTTGATGTATTATACACCAACATTCTTATATTCTCTAAAGAATTATACCGTTCTTATAATGCTGCCAATTGTTCTAACGACGGAGCAAAATAGTAACTGCCTGAAACCGCTTTGGTAAAACCTAACAAGCGGTCGGTTTTACCGTCTAATTCACCAAACATACTTTTAAGCTGTTGGTCGATATTGTGTAAACGTTTTGCAAAAGCAATAAAATATAATCCGTGATCACCACTGGCTAAGCCGTACGGTAAACTGTGGCGTAGAATTTTCAGACCTTCGCCGTTTTCTTTTAAATCCACACGACCTACATGAGAATTTTCCGGCACATCATCAAGCTCAATGCTATCCGCTTTTGTTCTGCCGATAACTTGTTCCTGACGCTCCGTGTTCATCTTATGCCATTTTGATAATTGATGAACATAGCGTTGGCTCAATACATAACTGCCGCCGGCATCTTCACCCTCTTCAACTAAAGCGACTTCACGCAATTTCTCATCGGTTTGCGGATTCTCCGTACCATCAATAAAACCGGTTAAATCACGCTCTTCCACCCAACGAAAACCATGGGTTTCCTCCACTATTTCCGCCACCTCTTTTAATTGTTCCACCACCATCAAAGCGATAGAAAAATTAATATCCGGACGATTTGATTGAATATGTACTAAAAAATCACGTTGGGTTGCCGGCGCATACTCTCGTTCCGCTTTGCCTAGTGCGACAAAATCCTTTAATTCAGTAGCGGAATTAGCCTTTAGCCGGCTCCAAAGTGCTTTGCCGAAAGCAAGGGTAAGCCCTAATGCTTCCGTAGCAAACTGCTGCTGAATTTCTTGAAATTGATGCTGAATGGTATGAATTCTAGGACGAAACATTTCAATATTTAACACATTCGCTTCAATAAAAATGCCCGATTTACGATGCGTTAGTGTAATGCCGGATTGTGGAGTTGCCATAATATATCTCAATAAATAAAAAATAATGGTTATTGTACAAAAGCAAAAAAAGAAAACCAGTCGTTTTAGTCAAATCTCACGCATTTAAAAAATTACTTGACTTATTATTTTTATACTAGTTTAATAGTACATAAATAAATTAAACAAGGAATCGTGAAATGAATTTCCATACTCAGCAAACACAACTTCCCTACTATGCAGATACCACCGCCGCTTTTTACCACCTCTGTGATAATAAACCGCATACGCTATTATTAGACTCTGCAGAAATCCACAGTAAAAACAGCCTAAAAAGTTTATTGTTCGCTCAATCTGCATTACATATTTATTGCGATGCACAAATCGTCACTTTTGAGACATTAACTGAAAACGGTAAAGCGGTTATTCCCCATATCCAAGCTGCATTGGAACAGTTATCACCGGCTCCGACTTGCAAAGTTTCAGCCGAATTTAACCGCTTATCAGCAACCTTTCCGCCCATTGCACAAAATTTAGATGAAGACAGCAAACTTAAAACCAGCACAGTGTTTGACGGTTTACGCTGTGTGAGCCAACTTTTTGCCGATAAAGCGGACCCGATCTATTTAGGCGGTTTATTTAGCTACGATTTGGTCGCCCATTTTATTCCGATGGACGGTATTCAACTACAAGATGACGGATTACGTTGCCACGATTACAGCTTCTATCTTGCCGAACAATTAGTGTTTATTGACCATCAAAAACAGGAATCGGTGTTGCACACTTTCTGTTTCGATGAAACCCAACAAAGCCGTTTACAGCAACAAGCGGTCGAATTTAGCCAAATTCTTGCAAAATATCAGCCTTGCGAATTACGCCTACAGATTAGAACGGCAAGTGATGAAGTGAAAACCAATATTGAAGATGAAGCCTTTAAGCAAATCGTTCAAAAGCTAAAATATCATATTCATATCGGTGATGTGTTCCAAATTGTGCCTTCACGCCGTTTTAGCTTACCTTGCCCGAATATTTTAGCCGCTTATCGTCAGCTCAAAATCAATAATCCAAGCCCGTATATGTTCTTTATGCAAGGCGAGAACTTTACTTTATTCGGTGCATCGCCCGAAAGTGCCTTGAAATATTCGCAAGCGACTCGTCAATTAGAAATTTATCCGATTGCCGGTTCTCGTCCGCGTGGTTTTGATACCAACGGCAATATCGATCCGGAATTGGACTCACGCTTAGAATTGGAATTACGTTTAGATCAAAAAGAATTGGCAGAACATCTAATGCTAGTTGATCTGGCTCGTAATGATGTCGCTCGTGTTTGCCAAGCCGGTACACGTAAAGTGGTTGATCTGATGCAAATCGATCGCTATTCACAAATTATGCACCTGGTCTCTCGAGTGGTTGGCACATTACGTACCGATTTAGATGCACTACACGCTTATCAGGCGTGTATGAATATGGGGACTTTAACCGGTGCGCCTAAAATTAAAGCGATGCAGTTAATCTATCAAGTGGAACAACAAAAACGCCACAGTTACGGCGGTGCGGTCGGTTACTTAACTTCGCACGGCGATTTAGATACCTGCATTGTGATTCGTTCTGCATTCGTGCAAAACGGCATCGCTTACGTACAAGCCGGTTGCGGTGAAGTATTGGATTCGGATCCGCAATCGGAAGCGGATGAAACACGTCATAAAGCGAAAGCCGTATTAAAAGCAATCGCACAAGTTAATACCAAATAAGGACGGATAAGCTATGGCACATATTCTTTTTATTGATAATTTTGATTCGTTTACCTACAACCTTGTCGATCAATTTCGTGAATTAGGTCATCAAGTAACTATTTTTCGTAACGATTACCCATTAGAAGACTTTCTAAACAAAGCACAAACTACCGAAAATTGTATTGTGGCACTTTCGCCCGGCCCCGGCACACCGGCAGAAGCCGGCAATATGTTAGCTATCATTAAACGGCTCAAAGGCGCTGTACCGATGATTGGTATTTGTTTGGGTCATCAAGCAATTATCGAAGCATTAGGCGGACGTACCGTGCATACCGGTACCGTTTTACACGGCAAAGTGTCTAAAATTGAACACGATAACCAAGCAATGTTCCACGGCATCAATAACCCGATGCCGGTTGCCCGTTACCATTCATTGATGGGGGATAATCTGCCGGAGGAGTTAGAAATCAATGCTCGCTTCGATAATATCGTGATGGCGATTCGCCACAAACAATTACCGATTTGCGGCTTTCAATTTCACCCAGAATCAATCCTGACCGTAGAAGGCACTAAATTATTAAAACAATCGGTCGAATGGCTGCTTTCCACACAACATTAAGCAAAAAAATTTAGAAAAATAACCGCTTATCAACATAACAAAAACAGGATAACACTATGCAACTCGACAACATTCTTAGTCAATTATTTGAGAATCAAGTGCTCACAAAAGCAGAATCACACTACTTTTTTGAGCAAGTAATTCAAGGCAAAGTTGCTAACGAACAACTTTCCGCAGCTCTTATCACACTAAAATTACGAGGTGAAACGATTGAAGAAATTGCCGGAGCGGTTGAAGCGGCATTTGCAAATGCAACCGCATTCCCAACTCCCGATTACGATTTTGCCGATATTGTCGGAACCGGTGGTGACGGGCAAAATACAATTAATATTTCTACCGCCAGTGCGATTGTAGCGGCAACCTTAGGTTATAAAGTCGCAAAACATGGCAGCCGTAGCGTTTCCAGTAAAACCGGCGCAAGCGATGTGCTATCTGCATTAGGGATTAATGTTGCCATTTCTCCCCAAACCGCACGCCAAGCGTTAGATAAAAATAATCTCTGTTTCTTATTTGCTCCGCTTTATCACGCTGGTTTTAAACACGCTGTACCGGTACGCCAAGCACTGAAAACTCGCACACTATTTAATATTCTGGGGCCGTTGGTGAATCCGGCACACGCTAAACGCCAATTACTCGGCGTTTATTCACCGGATGTGTTAAAACTTTATGCAGAAACGGTACGCACCTTAAATCATCAACATTCGATTGTGGTGTACGGTTCCGGTTTAGATGAAGTGGCGGTACACGGCGAAACTTTAGTCGCTGAAATTGAACAAGGAGAGATCCATCATTTCACACTAACACCGGATGATTTCGGTATCCAACGCCATTCAATTGAGGCGTTAAAAGGTGGGGAACCTGCAGAAAATGCGGAAAAAATTACCGCTTTATTAAAAGGCAAAGGCGAAGCGGCACATATTGATGCGGTTGCAGTAAATACTGCTATGCTTATGCGTACTTTCGGCGAACGAGATTTAAAAGCCAACGTACAACGTGTTAAAGATTTGCTCAGCACAGATAAAGCCTACCAGACCTTGCAAAAACTCGCCCAATACCAGTAACATATCGCCCACATTTGTGGGCTTTTTTATAGGAATAAACAGTTGAAAAAAAGTATTTACGATACCCCGATTTTCTTTGAACGTTATCAACAATTACGTGAAAACCCAATCAGTATGAATGAAGTGGTGGAAAAGCCTACGATGTTTTCACTTTTACCGGATCTTACCAATAAAAAAGTATTAGATTTGGGTTGTGGTACCGGGGTACATTTGGCACATTATTTAGAATTAGGTGCGAGTAAAGTTGTCGGACTGGATTTATCGGAACTCATGTTAAAACAGGCAGAAAGTGATTTAGCAAAAAATTGGCAAAAATCGACCGCTTTCTCGTTGCATTGCCTGCCAATGGAACAATTAGATAAAATTCCGGAAGATCATTTTGATGTGGTCACCAGCTCGTTTGCGTTCCATTATATTGAGGACTTTGCCGATTTACTTGCAAAAATTTCCGCAAAAATGACCGCTTGCGGCACGCTGATTTTTTCCCAAGAACATCCGATCGTCACTTGCTATAAAGACGGCTATCGTTGGGAGAAAAATGAGCAAAAACAACAAGTTGCTTATCGTTTAAATTATTATCGAGATGAGGGGGAGCGAGATAGAAGTTGGTTCCAACAAGCATTCAAAACCTATCATCGCACCATGGCAACGATTTTCAATCAGCTGATTCAAGCCGGGTTTGAAATCGTGCAAGTGGAAGAGCCGATGCTGGCGGAACAACCTCAATGGCATAACGAGTTTAAAGATCTACAACATCGCCCGCCACTTTTATTTATTAAAGCAGTTAAAAAAATTAAGCAGCCAATCGGCTGCTTAATACTCTGCTTATGAAAGAGGAAGTTTATAGTCCGGTGTCGGATCCATTTCCGGAATAATCTCTTTTTCCGGATTTTCTATTTCTTCTTTTTCTTTAGACGGTTTATCCTGTGCAGGAATCGCTTCTTTTGTTTTATCCGGTTCCGCTGTTTCTTCCGGCTCTACGACTTTCTCAGCTTGAACTTCTTTCATCTCTTTGAGCTTATTCTCAGTAGCCATTGCCTCTTTAGCAATCGTAGATTGACTTGCTTCTTTTAGTTCGTTCGCTTTTTCAGTTTCAGGGATTTTCTCCGCCGGCACAATCTTTGGTTCTGCCGGTTTATTTTCACCAGCAACTATATCTTTTGCCGGTTCAGCTTCTTTTTTAACTTCGGGCACTTTTTTTGCTTCTAAAGATTTATTCGCAATAGGAGAAAGTAACCCCGGTACTCCGATAGATTTGATGGCTTTAGTTGATTCCAATTTAGTTGATAACTGCTCGGAATCGACTAGTTGTTCCGTATGAGCGACATCATCGCTTAGTTCAGAAGTGCTAGAAACTTGTGCTTTACTCGGTTCAATCGAAACTTCTTCTAAACTTTGCGGATATTCTAGCGAGTGATGAACTTCTTGTTCCGCACCTTCCACTTTTTTGGTGATTAACTTCTGGCTAAACTCCACTTTAGGATCAAGCCAAATCGATAACATCGCATTATTAAATGTTTGATCGAATTCTTGATCAATCACTTGATCATTCAATACAAAATAACCTTTATCCTCTAATGCAATATAACTTAAAGCATCATCCGGTTTTAAATCCGGTAAAATTTTACGCAGACGATCAATAACTTCATCTTGTTTCGGTAAGGTAATACCCAAACTTTCCCATGACTTCGCCACAGAAATAGCAAAATCTCTACCATCAACCGGTTTACTGTATTTTAAGGTCAGCATCAGCGGGCGAGATTCTTGTGTATATTCACCTGTTTCACTAAAAAGGGAAATATTATAAATTTTAAACGGTCCCCAAGTGTAATCAATATCATTAATTTTTTCCCACTTAGCAACAGCCGCACCGCTTACTAAAGCGAAGAAAAAGGATAAGAGAGCTTTGTAACGCATTATTATTGTCCCTGTAAAACAAGCTGAGGCAGTATTATACCTGAGCTAATATTAGAGTAAATTCATCAATCTATTCCAATACAAATATTTTGTGATCAGCTTCAAAAAATCAAAAGAAAATCAATGCCGAATAAATAAAAAGGAGTAGTATCAAACTAAACCAATTGATTAACTAAGACATAATAGGAGTTGTATATGTTCCCTGAATTTCGTGAATTAATTACTCAATTAAAGAATAGTGATACGCACTTTTCCCGTTTATTTGATAAACATAATGAGTTGGACCAACGGATTAAAAATATGGAATCAAATATCGAGCTTGCTACAAATGATGAAATAGAAGTTCTTAAAAGAGAAAAATTACATATCAAAGATGAATTATATGCAATTCTTAAGAAAAAATCCGCATAGTTTCATCAAGTTTAGTATAAACGCTTAGATAATATATAAAAAAATACCCAGCTAAAAAGCTGGGTATTTCAGTTAATCATTACGACTATTATTCAGCAACTACGTTTACTGTAACTACTGCATTCACTTCAGCGTGTAAGTGAACTTTAACTTCGTGTTCGCCGGTTGTACGAAGCGGACCTTCGCCTAAACGAACTTCAGATTTAGCAACTTCAACGCCTGCTGCAGTTAATGCATCAGCGATATCTTTCGCAGAGATAGAACCGAATAAACGACCGTCATCACCTGCAGTTGCAGATACTGATACAGCTGCGATTTCAGCGATTTTAGCTGCACGAGCTTGTGCTGCTGATAATGCTTCCGCTGCTTTCGCTTCTAATTCAGCACGACGTGCTTCGAAGTGAGCGATGTTTGCTGCTGTTGCCATAACCGCTTTACCTTGTGGGATTAAGAAGTTACGTGCAAAACCTGATTTAACAGTTACTTGGTCGCCCACAGAACCTAAGTGAGCAACTTTATCTAATAAAATAACTTGCATTGTACTCGACCTCTCTATTACTGATGGTTGTCAGTGTATGGAAGTAACGCTAAGTAACGAGCGCGTTTGATTGCGCGAGCTAATTGACGTTGATACTTCGCACGAGTACCAGTGATACGGCTAGGAACAATCTTGCCGCTTTCAGAAATGTAGTTCTTTAATGTAGCGATATCTTTGTAATCGATCTCAACAACATTTTCCGCTGTGAAACGGCAGAACTTACGACGACGGAAATAACGTGCCATTTGGCTTCTCCTGATCTATAAATTCAATATGTTCGGCGTGAACGACTAATTGGTTTAAACCGTTATAGTCTTTGTGAGTATGGATAAATCCGTGAACTCTAATTTTATCGCCGAGCTTTATTTGTTGGGTTATTAAACTAAATTGACTGCCATTTAAAATCACTTGGATTTTACACCACGCCTGACGTTCTAAATTTACTTCTGTTTGGATTGAACGATGTTCAAGCCAAAAACGATAATTCGGAACCCCTAACGGGTTTTGGCTTTGCTTAACCATTGAAACGACCGAGCCGCTCAGAATTAAGCAATTATCAATTGGCGAATTACTCGCCAGCTTCCTCTGATTCAACTTCAGCTACCGCTTCAGCAACTTTGCTTTCTTTCGCTTTCACCATTGGTGAAGCTTCAGTTACTGCCGCTTTAGTGTGAACGATTAAGTTACGAAGAACTGCATCGTTATAACGGAAGTTAGTTTCTAACTCGTCGATTACACTTTGAGGTGCTTCTACATTCATTAACACGTAGTGTGCTTTGTGAAGTTTGTTGATTGGGTATGCTAATTGACGACGACCCCAATCTTCTAAGCGATGAACTTGACCGCCAGCTTCTTTTACAGATGCTGTGTAACGCTCAATCATTGCTGGTACTTGTTCGCTTTGGTCCGGGTGAACCATAAAAACGATTTCGTAGTGACGCATTGACTATCCTTACGGGTTAGCAGCCTCCAACTTTAGCCAGTCACCAACTTGTGGAAGCAAGGATTAAAAAAACGATGTGACTGAACGGTGGAATTATACTGAAAAAAGTGCATTTTGCAAGCGACAAGTGCCGTTTTTAGTAAAAAACCAACAATATTACCCGCTTGTTTTAAAGTTTATTTATACGAAAGAATAAAGTATAATGCGCAAACGTTTGCTTTTATAATAAACGAGCAATTTTCTACATACTTTTGCAAATGGAATCCAAATGAGCGATGAAAAACTTTCTTACAAACTAATCACCGGCAAAGATGACGCAACATTCTGCCAAAGAGTATCTCAATTACTTAATGAAGGCTATGAACTATACGGTTCTCCCTCTGTAACGTTTAACGGCAAAGAGGTTATTGCCGCTCAAGCAGTTATTCTCAAAAAATTATCAAATTAAAAATAAGGGTAAACAATTATGAACATTTTAATTATTGGTAACGGTGGCCGTGAACACGCTTTAGCTTGGAAAGTTCGTCAATCGCCTTTAGTCAAAAAAGTTTTTGTCGCACCGGGTAATGCCGGTACTGCTCTGGAAGAAGGGGTTGAAAACGTAGCCATTGCTGCAACCGATCTTCCTGCATTAGTCAATTTTGCAAAAGAAAACCAAGTCGGCTTAACCATTGTTGGACCGGAGGCACCGCTCGTTATCGGTGTAGTTGATGCATTCCGTGCTAACGGTTTAAAAATCTTTGGCCCGACTCAAGCAGCTGCGCAATTAGAAGGCTCAAAAGCGTTTACTAAGGATTTCTTAGCTCGTCATCAGATTCCGACTGCCGAATATCAAAATTTTACCGAAGTTGAGCCGGCACTTGCATATTTAAAACAAAAAGGTGCACCGATTGTAATTAAAGCGGACGGTTTAGCTGCCGGTAAAGGCGTAATTGTTGCCATGACGCTCGAAGAAGCGGAAGAAGCGGTAAAAGATATGTTATCGGGCAATGCGTTCGGCGAAGCCGGTAGCCGTGTGGTTATCGAAGAATTTTTAGACGGTGAAGAAGCAAGTTTTATCGTGATGGTGGACGGTAAAAATGTGGAACCGATGGCAACCAGTCAAGATCACAAACGTGTCGGCGAAGGCGATCAAGGTTTAAATACCGGCGGGATGGGGGCATACTCACCGGCTCCGGTCGTTACGCCGGAAATCCATAATCGTGTTATGCAAGAAGTCATTTACCCGACCGTGAAAGGTATGGCGGCGGAAGGTAATTCCTATACCGGTTTCCTCTATGCGGGTTTAATGATTATGCCGAATGGACAACCTAAAGTTATCGAATTTAACTGCCGTTTCGGTGATCCGGAAACTCAACCGATTATGATGCGTTTAGAATCGGATTTAGTCCAACTTTGTTTAGCGGCTTGTGATGAAAAACTTGATACGATTAAATCAAAATGGTGTGAACAAGCGGCGTTAGGTATCGTACTGGCTGCCGAAGGTTATCCGGGCGATTATCGTAAAGGCGATGAAATCATCGGTATTCCAACTCAAGCACAAAAATCACAGAAAGTATTCCTTGCCGGTGTAGAACAAAAAGACGGTAAACTCGTTACTAACGGCGGTCGTGTTTTATGTGCAACCGCATTGGGTAATTCCGTATTTGATGCGCAACAACAAGCCTTAAAACTTGCCGAAAAAATTCAATGGCAAGGTCGTTTCTATCGCCGAGATATTGGTTATCGTGCGGTGGCAAGAGAAAAAGCGTAATTTACTTTTAGATTATAACTTATAGCAAAAAGCAAGCGGTTGAATTTGTAAAATATTTTGCAAATTAGACCGCTTGTTATTAGCTAGCGAAGAATATTAGCGCTGAGCATTTTTCTCTAATTGCGTCCAGTTATAGAAACCGTAAAGCGAGTTAAGCAGATATGCACCGTACATTAAATACATCGCCGGTGTCTCCGCCCATAAAACGATGGATAATACATTAAGTACAATCCACAACAACCATTGTTCACGATAACGTAAAATCATCAATAACTGTGCCGCTACAGTGGTGATAGTGGTCACACCGTCTAAACCGGTCGAGCTACCGCCCGCCGCTTTGAGTGCTTGAATAAATAGAAAAGTCCCGATACCGATTGCCGCTAACAGAATAATCCAGCCTTTGACACTTAACGACTTGGCAATCACTGCTCCACCGCCTTGGCTGTCTTTTTGCATATTCGCTTGCCACACGAAGTAACCGATAAATTGCGCCGGCAAATACACATAAAGCACACTATTCATTTCGCCGATAAAATTATTGCCCCATGCGACATAAAAATAGGTGTAAGCAAAAATTAAACCGAACAAGTAATTACTGACTTTACCTTTACTCACTAAAACAACGCAGATAATACCGGCGATACCCGAAATCATCGCCAAAATAGAATCCGGTGCTTGCACATAAGCCCAAACTTGGGCGGCAATAAAGGCTACCAGCCAAATCACCTCAAAAGGCTTCCAACCGGACAATTCTTGTTTAACAAAATTTGAAATTGTTTGCGTATTCATAGCACGAGCTCCAAATATAATAAAACCTGTACTATTCTAAGTGAAAATAAATATTAATGTAAAATATAAATCACATAATTTCTGGTAAATATAAAAAAATAGGGCTGATGTTACAGCCCTATTTCGATTATAAATTATTTAAACGTACGTCAATTAGCACTTTATCTTGGTTTGAAGCAGTAGCTTTCGCTTTTTCATACACGCCTTTTGCCGATACTTTATCGCCTTTTGCCACTAAAATATCGCCGGTTAAAACTAATTTACGTTGTTCCCATACTTGATCATTAATTTGACCTAAGGTCGCCAACGCTTCATCATAATTTTTTAACTGATAATCCAACATTGCCAAACGAAAACGAATTATTGTTTGTAAGCTGGCATCACTTGTTGAAGTAAGTGCGCTTTGCAGTACGGTTTTTGCCGTTGCAAAATCCGCTTTTTCGACTGCATGTTTTGCCGATTCCAATTGAGAAAATACCGCATAACTCGAATCTTTATTCTCACTGATAAACTTCTCTATAAGCGGTGCATTTTTAGCCGGATCTTGTAAATAACTTTCCATAATATTTTGGTAAGTCGCTGAAGTTTGTTGTGCCGTTTCAATTTGATGGTTTTTCCAAAAATTCCAACCTAAAGTTGCCGCACAAGCAATGATGATGGCAACCAGAATCGGCGTACCGTTTTCTTTAAACCAACTCTTCGCGTCTTCGAATTGCTGCTCTTCCGTTTTATTTAAATATTCGTTACTCATTCATTGTTCCTAATCTTAAAAACGTTTTGTTAGTTCTGCGATTAAATCGCTTTGTGCAATAGTGATTTGTTCCGCACCGCTTTGTAAGTCTTTTAAGACTACGGTTTGTTCAGCCACTTCACTTTCGCCGATAACTAATGCAAGTTGCGCTTCCACTTTATCCGCACGTTTAAATTGTTTTTTGAAGTTACCGCCCGAGCAGTGAGTCATCACACCTAATTGCGGTAATTCGCTACGGATACGTTCCGCCATTTGGAACGCATTTAAAGTCGCGCCTTCACCCGAATAAACCACATAGACATCAACCGCTTTCGGTAAGTTGATTTCTTTATTCACTTCTTGAACTAGCAGAACCAAACGCTCTAAGCCCATCGCAAAACCGACGCCTTGCGTTGCATGGCCGCCGAGTTGTTCGACCAAACCGTCATAACGACCGCCGCCGCATACCGTACCTTGAGAACCTAACGCCGAAGTTACCCATTCAAATACGGTTTTATTGTAATAATCCAAACCGCGTACCAGTTTCGGATTCACTTCATAAGCAATACCCATTGCGTCTAATAGGCTACAAAGCTGGGTGAAATGTTCACGGCTGTCATCATCTAGATAATCTAATAATTTCGGTGCGTCATTCAACACTTCTTGTAACGCTTGGTTTTTAGTATCAAGAATACGTAACGGATTTTTAACTAAACGCTCTTTTTCTTCATCATTCATCAAAGCGGTATGATTTTCTAAGAATTTTACCAACGCCGAACGATAATTCGCACGTGCTTCAAGCGAGCCGATTGAGTTTAGTTGTAAAGAAACGTGTTGATCGATCCCTAATTCTTTCCATAAACGCGCAGTAAGAATAATTAATTCCGCATCAATTTCCGGATTCGGAATACCGAACACTTCTACCCCTGCTTGGTGGAATTGGCGATAACGACCTTTTTGCGGACGCTCGTGACGGAACATTGGACCCATATACCATAAACGTTGTTCGTTATTGTAAATCCACCCGCGTTCGATCGCCGCACGCACGCAACCTGCCGTCCCTTCCGGACGAAGGGTTAATTGTTCGTCATTATCCCAGAAGGTGTACATTTCTTTTGAAACCACATCGGTCACTTCGCCGATTGCACGTGCGAAAAGCGGGGTGCTTTCGACAATCGGCATACGCACTTCGGAATAACCGTAACCGGCTAATACGTTACGTACTTTATTTTCAATCCACTGCCATAACGGCGATTCTGTCGGTGAGCAATCGTTCATTCCACGAATTGCTTGAATATTTTTAGCCACTTTGTTTTCCTTTTATTACGCTAAAACCACGGACAACACAAAGTAATACGGCAGGTAAATTTTTAAAGAAAATTGACCGCTTGTTTGCACAATATCCGTAAATCGGTGTCACCGTGGTTACTAAAATTAAATTTGTTCGATTTGAATTCGATTGTGTTGTTCGGCAACTCTTGCTCGAATTTTTGCTTCCAGTTGGTCAATTAATTTTTCATTATCGAAACGCTCTTTTTGGCGAACGCCGTCAAGATAGAAACCGCTCATTTTATTTGAGCCGGTCACACCGAGATCCGATACAAGTGCCTCACCCGGCCCGTTTACCACGCAACCGATAATAGAGACGTCCATCGGCGTTAAGATATCTTCTAAACGCTGTTCTAGCGCATTCACCGTAGCAATAACGTCGATTTCTTGGCGTGAACAAGTCGGGCAAGCGATAAAGTTGATCCCGCGAGAACGAATACGTAATGATTTTAGAATATCAAAACCGACTTTGACTTCTTCAACCGGATCGGCTGCAAGCGAAATACGTAACGTATCGCCGATACCTTCCGACAATAACAAACCTAAACCGATTGCCGATTTTACCGAACCGGCTCTCGCACCGCCCGCTTCGGTAATTCCTAAATGCAACGGTTGTACGATTTGCTTGGCTAAAAGACGATAAGATTCGACCGCTAAAAATACATCGGACGCTTTTACGCTGACTTTAAAATTCTCAAAATTAAAGCGATCCAAAATATCTACGTGACGTAATGCCGATTCTAATAACGCCTGCGGAGTCGGCTCACCGTATTTTTCTTGTAAATCACGTTCAAGTGAGCCGGCATTCACACCGATTCTAATCGGAATATTTTTATCTTTCGCACAGTCCACAACGGCACGAATTCGCTCTTCATTACCGATATTACCCGGATTGATACGTAAACAATCGACACCGTATTCCGCCACTTTTAATGCGATACGATAATCGAAATGAATATCCGCTACCAGCGGTACATTCACTTGCTGCTTAATTACTTTAAACGCTTCCGCCGCATCCATCGTCGGTACGGAAACACGCACGATATCCGCCCCGACACGCTCGAGTGCTTGAATTTGAGCAACCGTTGCTTCCACATCGGTGGTACGGGTATTGGTCATCGACTGCACCGAAATCGGCGCATCGCCGCCTACTGCGACATTGCCCACCCAAATCTTTTTCGATTCACGACGTTTAATTGGCGATTGATGAACTGACATTTCCAATCCTTATTGTGCTAAAGGTAATTTAATACGAGCGACACGCCCATCAATTTTTAACGGTACTTCTTGACCTTTATAGTAAAGTTTTACATTTGCCGGCGCACCGATAGTTAAACGATATTGTTCGTCACCGTTAAATGTAAGAACTTCGCCGTTGCTATATAATTTTTCCGCTAAACTTTTCTTACTCTTGTTACCTTTTACCGTAATCCAGCTTTCTTTACCGGTAATTTCGATACGTAATTCATCATTACCGATAGCTGCTGCTTGAGGCTGTTCCGCCAGCGTTTCGGTAGCTGTAGGTTGTTGTAATACATTAACCGCTTCGGTTGTTGTTTCCGGATTTTGGCTCACTTGTGCTTGTTCCGCAGCAGCAACGGTATTCGTCGCACTATTTTCCGTCGGCATCAGGGTTACCGCTTCCGCCTTAGGCGTTTCAATAACAGGCGCGGGAGCTACAGGCACAGCCGGCACTTCTACCGCTGCAGAGGTCGGCGCAGAAGCTTGTACTGCCTGCTCTATCGTAGAGCTACTGACAATGTGTTCTCTGCTTTCCTGCTCTTTTTGATAATCTTGCCACCACCAAAGTAATGTCATACCTACCGCACCTAACAAAACAAGAACCGTGAGATATTTCACCCATTTCGTTTGAGATTTTTGTACGATTTTCGGCGAAGGAGATTTAACCGCTTCTTTAGGAATAATCACTTCCCCGTAGTTCACCGTTGAAACCAATGCTTCCGGCAGACGTAAGAAACGTAAATAATTACGCACATAACCACGTACGAACGTCGGTGCTACATTTTGTAAAATGAAAATATCGTTTTCTAAAGACTCGATGTGAGATTTTTTTAAATTCGTTTTTTTGGCGACATCCTCGATGCTTAAATGCAATGCTTCACGCGCTTGTTTCAGCTTTTGTCCTAAAGGAATATCTTGATTTTCTTGCGTTGGATGAGTTGGTTCAGTCATAACGAGGCTCTTGATTAAAAAATTACAAAAAATTATTCGGAAGTTTAAAGAGGTAGCGACGGTTTTGCAATCTTAACTCGCAATTTTGGTAAAAATTTTTATTACAATGAATATTTTCAACAAATTTATTATATAGAATAAAAGAATTATCAAAATCTCTGATATAAACCAAAGATTATGCCGGTAAAAGGCGTAAAATATATTTTGTGCTTCAGCCTTTCGCTGACCCACGGTTAAGAAATATATAAATAAAAATAAGTGGTACTAACAATGATTTCTGAAAAAGATAGAACTCGTTTATTCAAACAAAATTTTGCTTCCGGTTTAGTTGTGTTTTTAGTCGCTTTACCTTTATGTCTAGGTATCGCATTGGCATCGGGCGCACCGCCGCTTTCGGGAGTCGTATCGGGCATTATCGGCGGTATTGTTATCGGTGCTTTGAGTTCGTCACATATCAGCGTAGCGGGCCCTGCCGCCGGATTAGTGGCTATTGTACTTGCGGCAGTCACGCAATTAGGTTCATTTGAATTATTTCTATGCGCGGGCATTGTCGCCGGTGTCATTCAACTTTCACTCGGTTTTTTACGTGCGGGCAGTATTACCAATTATATTCCGGTTGCCGTAATTGAAGGGATGTTAGCCGGTATCGGGATTTTAATTATTTTTTCTCAACTGCCGTATGCGCTAGGCAATAAACAATTTTTCCAAGAAATCGGCCAATCGTTTATTAATGTGCATTTAGGTTCGTTTAGCATTGCTCTACTCTCGTTATTTATTATGTTAGGTTGGGATTCCTCTCCTACACTAAAAAAAATTAAGATGCTCCCTTCCGCCCTAATTGCGGTAATTATCAGTATCTGTCTTAACCGTCTGTTCATAAGTATAGACAGTTCTCTTGCCATTCCGGCAACGCAATTAGTTCAGTTACCAATTCCGAACTCTTGGTCGGAAATGAGTAATCTAATCCGCTTTCCGGACTTTGCCGGTTTTAGTTCTTCAATCGTATGGGTAACCGGGGCGACAATGGCGATTGTTGCTTCCATAGAAACTTTATTGTCGATTGAAGCCGCCGACCGTTTAGACAGTAAACGCCGTATTACTGATACTAATCAAGAATTACGTGCGCAAGGGGTCGGTAATATCATCTCTTCCGTATTAGGCGGCTTACCGATTACGGCAGTAATCGTGCGTTCTTCTGCAAATGCCAATGCCGGTGCAACCCATAAACTCTCCAGTATTATTCATGGTATTTTGCTGTTTGTTTGTGTCTTGGCAATTCCGAGCATTTTAAATCAAATTCCGTTAGCAACTTTATCTGCAGTATTAATTTTGGTCGGTTATAAATTGGCTCGCCCAACTATTTTTAAACACTTTTGGCACAAAGGAATTTATCAATTTATTCCGTTTGTGGCGACAGCGGCGGCAGTGGTGGCGTTTGATTTACTCAAAGGGGTCGGATTGGGCCTAGTGATTAGTATTATCTTTTTATTACAAGGTAATATGAAGCGAGCTTACTACTTAAGTCGTGAAGAATTGGAAGACGCAAGCTACATCAAAATGCAACTTTCCGAAGAGGTTTCTTTCTTAAATAAAGCGGCAATTAAAAAGACCTTAAAAAATATTCGCCCGAATTCCAAAGTGATTATTGACGCTTCTCGTACATCTTATATCGCTTCAGACGTATTAGAATTGATTGAAGATTTCGCCAATATTACCGCACGAGAAAATCATATTCGTGTTTATTTAAAAGGCTTTAAATCCGATTACAATAACCAAGAAATCGACCACGCCAGCCACGTTAAAGTGGAACACGGTAGCCGAATTTAGATAAACACTGAATCTGAACCACGGAAAACACCGAATACACAGAATAAAAGGGAATTGCCGTACGTAGGCTGCAAATAAACAAGCGGTCTGATTTTGCAAGAATTTTACCAAATCAGACCGCTTGTTCTTATCCAAATATCAATTCAATTACGCACCTAAATTTACTTTAGCCGCTTCAATCGCTTCACGTACACGTTCCGGATTCACCCCGCCTTTCGCACTACGTTTTTCTAAACAGGATTCTAACGAAAGAATCGGGTAAACGTCTTCATCGATCACTGGGTGGAACTGTTTAAATTCCGCCACGCTTAATGCTTCTAACGGTTCACGTTTGCTGATCGCATAGACTACCGCTTCACCTACAATATGATGCGCTTCACGGAATGGAATGCCCTTCGCCACTAAATAATCCGCAAGCTCGGTCGCATTCGAATAACCTTGCTGCGCCGCTTCACGAGTACGTTCCACGTTCACATTGATATCTTCAAGCACTAACGCACCAATCTCTAAACAAGCCTGCCAGGTTTCCATCGCATCAAAAATGCCTTCTTTGTCTTCTTGCATATCTTTGTTATAAGCAAGCGGTAAGCCTTTTAAGGTGGTGAGTAAGCCTGATAATGCGCCAAATACACGTCCTGATTTACCACGAATTAATTCGCACGCATCCGGATTTTTCTTTTGCGGCATTAATGAAGAACCAGAGGTGACACGATCCGATAATTCCAAGAATGCCGATTCACCGCTATTGAAGAAAATGAGATCTTCAGCAAAACGTGATAAATGCACCATACTGATCGAAGCGGTTGAGAGCAGTTCTAACACGTGATCACGATCCGAAACTGAATCCAAACTGTTACGTGTACCGATTGCAAAACCGAGATCCTGTGCCAGTGCATCACGATCGATTGAATACGCCGTGCCGGCTAATGCGCCTGAACCTAACGGACAAGTGTGCATACGTTTATAAGCATCGGTTAAACGGCTGAAATCACGTTCTAACATTTCGTAATACGCCATACACCAATGGGCAAAAGTAATCGGCTGTGCACGTTGTAAATGGGTGTAGCCCGGCATTACCGCATTTTGATTTGCTTCGGCGGTTTCGACCAATTTGTGTTGTAAGTTGCGGATACGCTCTTGTAATACGACCGCCTGAACCTTACACCACATTTTCATATCCACCGCAACTTGGTCGTTACGGCTACGACCGGTGTGGAGTTTTTTACCTAAATCACCGACTTTTTCGATCAGTTTTGATTCAACCCAGCTATGAATATCTTCCGCATCATCACGTAAAATAATCGCAATATTCGGCTCGATTTCCGCACGTAATTCTTTTAACGCCGCCACTAATTGTTGGTGTTCTTGCTCGGTTAAAATGCCAACCGAAGTAATCGCTTTCGCCCAACCGATTGAACCGTCAATATCTTGTAATGCTAAACGATAGTCAAAACGTAACGAGTCATTGAAAAACTTAAATTTCGCATCAGCTTCTTGTTTAAAACGTCCACCCCAAAGTGCCATATTATGTTCCTTTTCACTTCTTAATCTTATTAAAAAGATGTCCTGTACATCTGAATAGGGATATTTTGCATAAATATGCAAGATTATTCAATAATTATTTATTGCAAGCGGTTAAATTTCCCCATTTTTTTACCATTTGTACTATTTATATACAAAGATTTATAAATGTAGGCGAGTTGGGTACAGAGATCAAGCCTTTTCGCAGTCATCTACAAAAACAAAAGCGGTGGAATTTGCAAAAAGTTTACAAATTCCACCGCTTGTTATTTAAAGAGCTAAGCGAATAAATCGTTTAAGCCTTCAATAATTGTCGGGTGAGTAAAGATCTGGTTTTTGATATAGCTTGCCGGAATTTTGTAGTCCATCGCCATTTTAAACAGATTGATGATTTCATGCGCTTCCGCACAGAATAACGTTACACCTAAAATTTCGTCCGTATCCGCATCAATAATGGCTTTCAGCAATCCGTCTGTTTGACCCAATACTTTGGCTTTGGGAATCATTTCGGCTTTCATTTTCTTCACAATGATATTGCGTCCCGATTTTTGCGCAGCACTTTCGGTTAAACCGATATGCGCAAATGGTGGCTCGGTAAATACAGCGGTCGGGAATACCGCACGATCATCACGGCTACGTTTACCTTCCGCAAATAATTGATCACGCACAATGCGGTAATCGTCTAATGAGATATAAGTAAACTGTGCAGAACCGGCAACATCACCCATCGCCCAAATATGTGATTTACCTGCAACACGTAAATGTTCATCGGTAATGATTGCACCTCGCTCATTTAGCTTAATACCGGCATTTTCAAGTGCTAAACCTTGCGTATTGGCACGGCGACCGATCGCAACTAATACTGCATCGGTAACAAATTCACCTTGATTGGTGACTACGGTAGTCGAATCTGCATTTTCAACAAAGCGTTCCGTTTGCACACCTAAATGCACTTGGATACCTTTACGATTCAGTACATCAAGCATCGCTTCCGCCATATCACGATCTTCACGAGCCAAGAAAGTATCGCCATTCTCTAAAATAGTAACTTGGCTGCCAAATGCTTGATACATAAAGGAAAATTCTAAAGAAATATAACCGCCGCCAACAATCACAAGGCGATCCGGACGTTCGGTTAGAGAAAGAATACCGGTACTGTCATAAATTCTCGCACCATCCGCACCTTCAATCGCTAAACGGTTTGAACTTGCACCGGTATTGATAAAAATTTTATCGGCACGTACTTCAAACTCGCCGTCACGACCGTTTAATAACACGGTATGTTCGTCTTTAAAACTCGCTTTGGCGGTAATAATACGCGCATTTTCAAGGCTATCTAACTTAGCAAAATTTGCCGCACGCAATTTACCGATTAAGCCGTTTTTTGCCGTCATTGACTGATTAAACACAGCGACTTTATCCGCCACATTTTGCCCTTTTAGTCCTTCTACCAATAATTTTTTAGAAGGGATACAACCGATATTGATACAAGTGCCGCCATACATTACTTCACTTTGTTCCACCAAAATTACCGACTGCCCAGCCTTAGCTAAATCCGCCGCTAGGGTTTTACCCGCTTTACCAAAACCAATAACTAAATTCTCTACTGAGAGCTGCTCCATACAATATCCTTAAATCTATCATTAAACGAAGTTGTTATAAGTCATAATATATAATTAAAGCCTTACAAAAAAAGCGGTCGAATCTGCAAAATTTTTTGCAAATCCAACCGCTTGTAAATCTTCCGCTTTACTTATAGCGTAATCTTCTGACCTTTGTTCGCACTTTCAAATGCCGCTTCGATAATGCGTAAAACTAAAGTGACTTCTTCCAATTTTACGATCGGTTCTGATCCGGCAGTTAGCACTCGGTATAAATCATCTACCAAATTTTGATAGCTGGCTTGAGCATTCGGGTACGGCTTACGAATTACTTCGCCATCAATTTCCGTATGTAACACACCCCATTCAGTTTCAGGTTCCGCATTCCAATTGCCAATTGGCTGCACACCTTTGCTTAAATGCGCTTCTTGGCTGTCTGTCGCTTGTTTCATATAAGAACCGTTTTTACCGTGTAATACGAATGCCGGACTTGGCTCTCGTGCATATTTAGACGCTTGTAAGGCAACCTTTAAGCCGTTTGCATAATAAAGATGTATATCGAAGTTATCGTCCACCAATGCGCCGTCGTGTTGATAACGAATATCGGCAAACACCGCTTGCGGTTTACCAAACAGATAAATGGATTGATCGATTAAATGTACACCCAAATCATAAACTAAACCGGTACCGCGATCGCCGGCTTCTTTCCATGCTTTAGCATTTTTGCCTTTCGCATAACGATCAAAGCGGATTTCGCAATCCACGACCTCGCCTACTAAATTTTTAGCCAAAACTTCTTTTGCTGTGGCAATATGGCTGTCCCAACGGCGGTTTTGATAAACGTACAGCACGACATTTTGCTGTTTGGCTAACCGTTCCAGTTCTAATGCCTCCGCCGAGCTTGCGGCTAACGGTTTTTCAACCAACACGTGTTTACCGGCTAATAAGGCGCTTTTTACCATCTCATAATGCGTTTGATTCGGCGTAGTAATAATAACCAAATCGATTTCCGGCGTAAGTAACGCTTGATATTCATGCACAATATTCACATCCGGCAGCCATTCTTTTGCTCGCTCGGTAGTACGCTCGTACACTTTCTGAATATGAAAGCGTTTGTCATTTTTAAGAAAAGGAATATGGAACAAGCGACTGGAATAACCGCTGCCGGCAATCGCAACATTAAGAATTTTCATCATTTATGCTCCTGATTAAAGAAAATTAAATCCAGTATAGAAGAAAAAGAAAAAAATGCCCCGCTTTTTCTAGCTGTGGTTATTGTTTATAGTAATCCGAATCATTATGACAAGCGGTCTTTTTCTTACGAAAATTTGTTAAAACTCAACCGCTTGCCTGATCTTTTTCTAACTTTTCAATTCTTATCAAAGCTTTAGCTATTTTATGCTATTTTTATAATAAGATTTTTATTTTGAATTCGGAGGTTTTATGGCGGCAGAAGGTGCAAGCCAACTTACCAGTGTGGTAGCTTTATTAGGGGCGGCAATTATTGCCGTACCGATTTTTAAACGTATCGGTTTAGGATCAGTGCTGGGCTATTTAGCCGGCGGTTTAGCCATCGGGCCTTTCGGCTTCGGTTTATTTTCCGATCCGCATACCATTTTACACGTTGCCGAACTCGGCGTGGTGATGTTTCTGTTTTTAGTCGGGTTGGAAATGCAGCCGGCGCATTTATGGGGCTTACGCAAATATATCTTCGGCTTGGGCAGTTTTCAGGTGATTGGCGCGGCGATTGCGCTCACCGGTTTAGTGATGGCATTCGGCTATTCATGGCAAGTGGCATTTGTCAGTGCCTCAGGTTTTGTACTGACTTCTACGGCAATCGTGATGCAGGTGTTAAGCGAACGAGGTGAAATGACTTCTGATCGCGGTCGCAAAATGGTATCGATTTTGCTATTTGAAGATATGTTAATCGTACCGCTATTGGCAGTAGTCGCTTTTCTGTCGCCTATCCATTCCTCGGAAACAGCCAGCACGCCGATTTGGCAAAAAATTGCGATTGCCGTGTTTGCGATGGTTTTCTTATTTATTATCGGCACCAAAGTACTGAATCCGTTCTTTAAAATGCTGGCACGCACCAAAATCCGAGAAATGATGACCGCCGTAGCACTTTTCGTGGTGCTTGGCTCGGCATTATTAATGGAAGTGAGCGGACTTTCCGCAGCAATGGGGGCATTCGCTGCCGGCGTATTGCTTTCCACCTCCAGTTTCCGTCATCAATTAGAAGTGGATATCGACCCGTTTAAAGGATTATTGCTCGGCTTATTTTTCCTTGCGGTCGGAATGTCGCTCGACTTAAATGTGGTGTGGGATAACTTAGGGCTGATTCTCTCCGGTGTGGCATTGATGATGTTGATTAAAGGCGGGGTAATTTTCCTAGTGGCTCGTCTTTCCGGCAGTAACAATTTAGACGCACACGACCGTGCAATCGTAATGGCACAGGGCGGTGAGTTTGCGTTTGTGTTGTTTGCGGCAGCGCACGCTCAAAAAGTGATTGATGACACGGTACACGCCAATATGACGGCAATTGTGGTGCTATCGATGGTCTTCACGCCGTTAATGATTATTGTGAGCCAGAAATTTATCGCGCCTCGTTTGCAAAAAATTGACGAAATTAAACCGCATGATCATATTGAAGAACAGAACCCGATTATCTTGGTCGGCTTGGGTCGTTTCGGACAAGTGGTCAATCATTTATTGCAAATGACAGGTTACCACCCGACTATTATTGAACTGAATCCAAAACTTATCGCTGCAATGAAAAAACGTGGCGTAAAAAGTTATTACGGTAACGGTGCTCACCCTGATTTACTTAAAGCGGCAGGCATTCAAACCGCACAAATGCTGATTGTGGCGATTGATAATCCGCAACAAACCTTAGAAATCGTGAAATACGCACGTAGTGTGAATCCACATATTAAAATTATCGCTCGTGCTTATGACCGTTATCATGTGTACGACTTGGTACAATCCGGAGCGGATATTGAAGTGCGAGAAACCTTTGACAGCGCATTGCGTACCGGTAAACAAGCATTACGAGAACTGGGCTTAGATGCAGACAAAGTACATGAAATCGGTAATATGTACTTCGGTAAAGATCGCCATAGCGTGAAACTTATGTCAGAAGTGTACGACCCGAAAATCGAGCGTTTCAAAAACGAAGAAATGTATCGTATCGCTCTCGAACAAGACCAAGAAATTATGGCGGAAATCCAAAAGATTTTGGCGAGAGAGTAATCTTAGGAATACTCTACAAGCGGTCGTAAATCGTCAAAAATTTACGACCGCTTGTTTCGATGAGGGAATATTATGCAAATTTCCCCAAAAACAAAAATATTGGCTTATTCACCATAAAGCGAAAGATTCAAGTCAAGTTTGATTGAGTAATAATAAAATGGATAAAACTCATCGCACTTTTGATTTCATTTATAAATGAAACTTTTGGTAATTTCTTAAAAAGTTTCAATCGTACTTGAAACTTTTTTAAGTTTGTAGATATATTGAATAAATAGTAACCGCCATTTTCAGCTATCTTCAACTTGTTAGCTATAAGGTCAAAATCGGTGGATTAAACAGCCAAGAAATTGATTTTGTCGCAGAAAAAAACAGCGAACGCATTTTATATGCAAGCCACACTGACAATCAACGAGGAAAAAACATTGGAACGAGAATTTGGCAACTTGCTGAAAATTCAAGACAACTATCCTAAATATGTCGTTACAATGGATGAGTTTGAGGGAAATACGTTTGAGGGGGATGCAGTATTTGAGTTTGAGAGCTTTCTTGGAAACACTAAATATTCTAGAAAAACTCATATATAACAGGAAATACTATTTTGTACTTATTTAAAAATATTGAGAATCTAAATATAAAAAGGAAAAAATGATGAATAATTATATTACAAAATACTTAGACTCTTATCTAGAAAGAAAAAATACAGATTATTCTGTTTTATTAACTGGAGAATGGGGGTGTGGTAAAACACATTTCATTAAAGAATATCAAAATCAGAAAAATGAATATAAATTCATATATGTTAGTTTATTTGGATTAAATTCTATTTCTGAAATCAATGATGCAATCTTTAGAGAACTTCACCCTATACTAGGTCATAAAGCAACTAAATATATCGGTGGAGTAATAGCATCAGCTATTAAAATGGGTTTTAAAATCGATCTACTTGGTACAAAGGAAGAAGAAACTACAATTAACATTGATTTTAGTAAATTTAATCCTTTAAAGGACGATGAATATAAGGGAATAGCATTCATATTTGATGATCTTGAACGAACAAAGATGGGTATTTCTCAAGTTTTAGGATTTATAAACTATTTATGTGAGCAATCTAATGGAAAGGTTATTGTTATTGCAAATGAAGAAAAGTTAAATAAAGATAATAATTATAATGAGTTTAAAGAAAAATCAATATGAAAGACTTTTGAGATAAAAAATAATGAAAGAGATTATTGGATATCATTTAAAAATAATAATCAAGCAAATATTCTAAAAGAAGATAAAATATTGGAAATAATTAAAAATGAGTACAAAAAATTTGGAAAAAGCAATTTCCGGAATCTAAATCGGGTTATGGAAGACTTTATTGACTTTTATCCACATATAGATTCTAAATTTTTAAAAAACAAAGAATTTTCTTATCTTATTGTAAAATTTTTCTTTTCTTTAAATCTAGAATTTAGAAACAAAAATAACGTAAAAGAAGCTTTGAGTGTATTAGAACAAGATAATGAACTTAAAAATTTAAACATTTTTCAACTAAAAACTTGGGAGGATATTTTATTATCAAAATATATAAAAGATGAAATTAATTCTGAAATAGGCAAGCTAGTTTACTTTCAAAATAATAGTAAACCATCTTGGCTATACCTATGGGATCATAGAACCCTAAGTGAAAGTGAATTTAATGAAAATCTAAAAGATGTATTATCAAAATTTGATAAATTAGAATATGATGAGTTACCTATATTAACTCATGTTTTTAATTTATTAATACTATTTGCAAATGAAAACATCTCTGATTTAAGCATAGAAAGTATAGAAAAGAAAGTTGATGAATATTTAAATAAATTTTCGAGCAACCCTGATTGGTTTGAAGTTAATTATTCATCTCCACTTCATAATGGTACTGGGTATGGATATACAAATGAAAAAGATGAAAATGTAATTAGAATTAAGAATAAAATAACAATTACATTAAATGATAGACAACAGTTCTTTTACAAAAAAAGTAAAAAAGATAATCTTATTGAAATATTGTCTTTAATAGGAGACGGAAATTATGATGAATATTACTCAAAACTAGATAACTATAAATATAAGAGCATTTTTAATCAAGTTGATAAAAATATACTTATCGACGTTATTGGATCAGATAATGCAAAAATCTTACATTTATTAAGAATCTTAGATGATAGATATTCTGTATCAAACCCGAAAAATACTCATCATCTATTATATTTTTACGATGAAAAAATCATTTTAGAATTATTAAAAGAAATTCTTGATGAGAAAAATGAAAACAATGATTTATCACAGTTTGATAAGTACAACTGCGAAAAAAATATGATTTTCCTTGAGAAAATCTTAAAAAGATTCGATAACCATAACCAACAAGCGTTCGATATCATATAAAACCTTACAACTCGACCGTACTTTCCCTTTCTCCTACCAACCCCCCCTCCCCTCAAACTCTTCCACTAAAAAATCCACAAAGCTGCGGACGGTTTGGGGGAGTTGGCGGCGGGAGGGATAGACGGCGTACACTTGATAAGTCGGCATTTGCCAATCGGGTAGCACAATTTGTAGTTGATTGTTTTTGAGTTGTTGCTCAATAAAATATTTCGGCAACATTGCGATGCCACCGTCTGCTAAGGTGAAATTAAGTAATGCCCCTGTGTCGTTGATGGTGAGTTGGCTGGTTAGTTCCAACACGGTTTCTTGCCCGTCTTTGATAAATGTCCACTCTTTTCGGTTTACATTTGCGTGTGCTAAATAGCGATGATTAGCTAATTCTTGCGGTGAGTGAATTGTGCCGTGCTGAGCTAAATAGGCAGGCGTTGCCACTAATAAAGAATGGCAAGTGAATAATGGGCGAGCTACAACATTTGGATCGGGATTGTTAGTAAAACGAACGGCAAGATCGATTCCCTCTTCAACTAAATTTACCGTGTTATCCGCCAAAATCAGTTGAATATTCAGCTTTGGATGTTTGGCTAAAAAAGTACGAATCGCATTGAGCAAATGGGTGCTGCCAAATGCTGCGTTCGAGGCAATTCGCAATGAGCCTCGCAATTCCCCTCGTTTAGCTAAAAAATCTTGTTCAATAGCCGAGGTTAATTCCGTCATTTTTTGACAATATTCGACCGCTTGTTCGCCTGCATCGGTCAATGAAACATGGCGGGTAGTGCGCTGCAAAAGCCGAGCATTAAACCATTCTTCCATAAGGGCAACCGCACGGGTAACTTTCGGGCGTGAAAGATCCAATCGTTCCGCCGTTGCGGTAAAACTGCCCGTTTCCGCCACCATTAAAAACACTTGAATTGCGGTAATTCTATCCATTTTTTACCCTTTATTGTTTCAATTTTTAAAACAATTATATTCATAAACCAGTCTTTTTCCCATTTTTTATTTCAATATAATGGCAACAGATTATTTGAAACTCTTCAAGCAAAGGAAAATCAATATGAAAAAATTACTTAAAACTGCAGTAATTTCAACCGCACTTTTAGCCACAACAGCGGCAATGGCACACACCACACCGGAGCAAAATAAGAAAAACGCTCTTGAATTTTATGAATTAGTGTTCAACAAACACAAAGTACAAGAAGGCACAGACAAATATATCGGCAAAGAATATTTACAGCACAACCCAACCGTAGCGGACGGTGGCAAAGCGTTTGTGGACGCATTTGCGCCGTTCTTAAAAGAACATCCGCAATCTCGTGCTGAAATCAAACGAGTGGTGGCGGAAGGTGATTTAGTGATGTTGCACGTTCATAGCACATTAAATGCGCAGGATAAAGGCGAAGCGGTGGTGGATATTTTCCGCTTTGACGAAAACGGCAAAATCGTAGAACACTGGGACATAATCCAAGCCGTACCAGAAAAAACGGCGAGCGGTCGTTCAATGTTCTAACTTAAATTTAAGGTAACAAGCGGTCGAAAAACAAGGATGTTTTGCGACCATTTTTTTATTGTAAAATATGCAGATAATACGAAAGTGCCTTAGAAACGAACAAAATTCACCGCTTGATGAAATGTTCCGCTTTGAAAAAGAGATGAAAACACCGTGAAAACTGTCGCCCTTATCCTTTACCCACATTTTAGCTTATTTCATTTTGCCGTGCCACAAATGGTATTTTCCGCAACAGGATTGGCAAATGAACCGTTATTTGACTTGAAAATTGTGGCAGAACAACCTGAAATCTCGCTTTCAGGCGGTTCATTGGTGCAAGCCGACAGCGATTTAAGGCTGCTTGAAACCGCTGATATTATTATCGTCCCCGCTTGGAATGATTTTGATGAAAAGCCAACCGCGGCATTGCAAACGGCGTTGCAACAAGCCAATGCCCGTGGCGCAATGCTTGTCGGGTTGTGTTTAGGCACTTACGCCTTGGCATATTCAGGTTTATTAGATGGCAAACGGGCGGCAACCCATTGGATGGGCGAAGCAGATTTTCATCAACGTTTTCCACAAGTGCGGTTAGATTTGAACGCACTTTATGTGCAACAAGGCAACTTGATGACATCCGCCGGCACAGCTGCTGGGCTGGATTGTTGTTTGGCGATTGTGCGGGAAATTTATGGTGTAAAAACGGCTAATCATTTAGCTCGGCTTTTTGTTACGCCGCCCCATCGTGAAGGTGGTCAGGCACAATTTATCGAACAGCCCGTACCACGTAAAACACCTGATGAAAACATCAACGAACTGCTGGACGACATTCGCAAAAATCTGCAAGTGGTCTACTTTATTGACGAAATTGCAAATCGTTTGTCAATGAGCCGTAGCACCTTTACTCGTCATTTCCGTAAAGCCACAGGACAATCCTTCGCGCAATGGTTGATTGACACCCGCTTGCAAAAAGCTCGTGATTTACTAGAAAGCACCACACTCTCTATCGAACAAATTGCAGAACAAATCGGTTTCCAAAGTGCGGTCAGTTTCCGACAACATTTCAAACAACGCTTCCACGTCAGCCCAAATGAATGGCGGAGGACTTTTGGGGAGTGGGGGTAAAAACGATCTCTCTTTTTAATTGGAGTTATAATTCCAATTCACTAACAAAAGTAAAAAATTGGAACTGTAGTTCCAATTTACTCTGATAACATGCAATCAATACATCCAACAGCTAATTCAACTCAAAGACACTAACTTATCTCCAGTGTGAATATTCGAGATAATTACCGCAAGCAGATACCAGCCAGAAAAAGAGATTGATGGCGTCCCAATGGTGGATTGGTTAGTGGAAAGTAAATGATGCTACGTCTTTAATTACCAATTTAGAATTACTATAATTCGAATATATTTTGCACTTAAGGAAAATTTACTAATGAATCAAAAATCTAAACAACAAAGCCAATCTTTACAAGATCTTGATAAAATCATTAATGCTTCAAAAACAGCCATGCAAGATCGCATATCTAACCTACTCAAACAACTCAATGCCAATATGCACGAAAGAGAGCAAATTTTAGCTATTACATTATTAGGGGCTATTTCTGGTCAAAATACTTTTCTTTATGGTCCACCAGGAACTGCTAAAAGTTTGATTTCAAGAAGATTAGCTTGTGCATTTGAAACCTCAAATTATTTCGAGTGTTTAATGAACCGCTTTACAACACCAGAAGAAATTTTTGGTCCAATCTCTATTCAAGAATTAAAAGCTGATCGTTATATCCGTCAAGTGGAAGGATATTTACCAACTGCAGATTTTGCTTTTTTAGATGAAATTTGGAAATCTAGCCCTGCTATTTTGAATAATCTTCTCACTATTATTAATGAACATATTTTCAAAAATGGTAATGAAAGAATTGATGTTCCACTAAAATCTCTAATTTCTGCATCTAATGAAGTTCCAGCCGAGAATCAGGGATTAGATGCTTTATATGACCGTTTTATTCTTCGCCTTCTTGTTCCTCCAATTCAAGAAAATGAAAATTTCAATCAGCTACTAAATAGTAAACCGAGTTCAGAAAAACCAACCATAAGCCCCGAATTAGTTATTAGTTCTAAAGAACTTATGCAATGGCGAGAGCAATTACATAATGTATCGCTTAGCAATGATACCCTGTTAATTATCAAATATATTCGCCAAGAATTAGCTGATAAATTTGATGAGTTGAAAGTATATGTTTCAGACAGACGTTGGCAACGAGCTGCATTGCTGTTGAAGGCATCTGCATTCTGTAATGGACGTAAGGAAACAAACCATAGTGATGTTGTTTTATTAAAATATTGTTTATGGACTACCCCTGAAAATCGTGAAGCGGTAGAAAATATTGTAATGAATGCAATCAAAGAATGCGGTTTTGACAGTGGGGTTGATTTGGCTGATTTAGATAGAGAAAAAGATAAATTAGATAAAGAGATTAACAAAGAGATTTATTACTCTGAGGATATTTATGAAACTATAAAATTCTCAAATGGACAAGAGTTTTTCAAAGTGGAAAAGTCTGTTTCTAGAAAAAATTATGCTAATGATAGATATTACAATCGTGAATTTTCAGGATATATTCCTATTGATAAATTTAAAACAAAAGATAAATTCTATCTAATAGACGAAAATGGAAATTCTATGAATAATATTGAATGCACATTTAATGGTCAAGGAAGCTGTATAATAAAATATAGTGAGAGATATGGTTATGAATATAATGACGTAAAGTTTACTCCTAAAAAATTAATTCACAAGGGAGATAAAAAACCAGAAGTTAATAAAAGATTGATTAAATCTTTATCTGAATCTGTTAAAGAAATTCGTCAAGAATTAACTGCAGTTTTAGAGCAATTAGAGAATAAAAATAAAAACTACAAAAAACAACTACAAAGCCCATTTGTTACTGAAAATGAAATTAATGTAGCAGTAAGTGGTATTTTAAAACAAATTGAGCAACTCAAATTGCGTATTACAGACTGCGAACGCTTGGAGTCGTTATGTCAATAAACTTGTTATCAGAAAAAGGGATTATCAAAAAATCCCTTTCTGAAAAATATGAAGAGCTTATTCAGAGACCACAACTTGCTGAATATTTAAATGATCATATCTGTAATTGGTTTAAGAAAGCAGAAAAATTTATTCAACAAGAAAATCCATTTCCAAGATTCCGACAGCAATGGAAAATATGGAATAGCGAATTTCATAAGAATAAATCTATTTTAAATGATAAAGCTATCCAAGAATGCCAAGCTTTTTGTAAATCAGTAGGTATTCCTTTTGATTATTCTTTTTGGCATAAAAAATTAGAAAGTAATAATGAAGAAAAAGAAGTAGCTTCTAATTTATTATTAAAAGAGTGGCAAAAAAATCTAGATAAATCACAAGCCCAATGGGAATTAGAGCAGATTGAACTTGCAAGAAAAAAATTCCTTACAGAGTTGGAAAAATGGTTGGAACTTATTCAACAATTAGATCGACAACTTTCTCCTTTGGGCTTAGATTTTGGAATTTGGTTTGATGATAGTTTAGGTTCTTTAACCCCACAATCAATTAAAGAACTTACTCGTTGGGCAAATTATTTTGCACAGGATAAAGAAGCACAAAAAATCGCAGATTTATTAGGTAAAATGCGACAGATTGAGCAATCATCAAAGATAGAAACTATTACTCAAACAATTAGCGTGTCCGTGCCTGTTACCGATATTAATTCTAAAGAAGAAATTATTGGTCTTAAATTAGGGAAAGAATTGGAATATGTGATTCCTTCTGAATTAGCATTAATGGCAGATCCTGAAACAGCTATTTTATTTGACTTAAAATATTTGGAATCAAAGTTAGTTTGTTTCGAATTACAAGGAACAACATTTCAAGATGAACAAAATGAAATTACTACTGAAATAGAATCAAAGGAAGATGATAAACTTGGACCAATGATTTTATGTGTGGATACAAGTGGTTCAATGAGTGGGACACCTGAAAATATTGCTAAAGCGATGTCTTTATATTTAGGAAATAAAGCTAAATCAGAACAAAGAAAATGTTTTGTTATTAATTTCTCAACAGGTATTGAGACATTTGAAATTAGTGCAACAAAAGGTATTGCGGATTTAGTTTCTTTTTTGAGTAAATCATTCCACGGTGGGACTGATGCCGCTCCAGCATTACGATATGCATTGTCATTATGCCAATCAGAAAATTATGAAAAAGCAGATATTTTGATGATTTCTGATTTTGTGATGGGATCATTACCTGAAACCTTACTTAGCGACATAAAAAAACAAAGAGAAAAAGGCAATCAATTCCACTCTTTAGTGATTGGTAATTTATTTATGGAAAATAGATTAAAAACACATTTTGATAATGAATGGATCTATAATCCAAATTCACATCAAATAGAACAACTTGTGAAATTCCAACAAAATATCAAGCTAAATTAATTTAAATACTATCTAACTTCTAGTTTTAGATAGTATTCACTCTCTAAAGCGTTCAAATTTCACAGGAAATTTACAAAAAATTAGGGAAATTAAACCGCTTATAAAAACAAGTAAACAAAACCGTTCATTACTATCAAACACTTTTGTTCATTAGTAATGAACGGTTTTGTTTTCTCAACATACGTTCTAAATAAAAAACGGTCGTAAACTCCCAACAATTTACGACCGCTTGTGTTTTAGAATCGACTCAAATCTAATCCCCCTGCTGTTTTCTCATTCGCTTTGAGATAAGCAGGGTGGGTTTCGATTTGTTCTAGGTAACGGGTGATATTTGGGTAATCCGCTTTGTTCACATAGTTTAAGCCCCATTGTAGTGGGAAACTTAATGCAAAATCTGCGCCGGTGAGTTGTTCGCCTACGATCCAAGTTTTGCCTTCTAGCGATTGTTCTACATGATTGAAATATAAACCAACTTGCGCATTAGTGTATTGGGCGAAGTCGCCTAAATCACCTTTCTTCGAGACTAACGCCAGTAAGTTTGCGGAGAACATTGACGCTGAAATCGCTAGCCAGTAAACGTAATTGGAATAAGCGTCCGTTTTGTGTGCTTGGGTAAAACGGTTTTCCGTGTCGTAGCGGTCGAGCAAGTGTTGGATAATTGCATTGCCTTCCGCTAACACTAAATCGCCGTCTTGCAATACAGGAGCTTTGCCAAGCGGATGTTGTGCTTTCAGTTCTGCCGGTGCGAAGCCGGTGCCTTCTAAGCGGTCATAAATTTTTAGTTCGTAGTCCAAACCTAAGGCTTCAAGTAGCCATACAATACGGTGTGAACAAGATTGTTTTAGATAGTGTAACGTGATCATATTTTTTTCCTTAAGTAACAGGGAATGTAAAACTTCTATAACTTATAACCTGCTTTAATTTATAAGTTTTTCTTCAAAGTGTTTAAAGAAAATAGATTATTATAAATTTATCTTACATAAGATATAATTTCTCACAACTCAAAAGACACTATTTCATAGGAGAAATTATGAGTTTTCAAAAAGAGCAAATGCAACGTTTTCAAACTGCCATTAACACTGCTGATGAAGCATTAATGTGTGAGTTAGTAGCTGACGATGCCCCATTTTATACACCAATGTCTCCTGAACCAATGGTTGGCGGAAAAGGTTATCTGGCGATTGTTCATTTATTCCGCCAAAGCTTCCCTGATGTTCAATGGCAAGCCGAAGCAATGGTCGAAGAAGGCAATATCGTTGTGGTGCAATGGCTATGCACAGGCACTCACTTGGGCGATTTTATGGGTAAAGCCCCTACGGGGAATAAATTCGCAACACGCATAATGAATTTTTATTACTTCAATAAACAAGGCAAAATTATCAACGATGTAGCAGCAGAAGGCTTAATCAAAATCGTTGAGGCTGTCGGTTTGTTAGGTCGCTAATTTTTTTGTAAAGTTTGAGCGATATTCATAAATTGGCAAAATTTCACGAAAATTCGACCGCTTGTTTACTCGCCATATAGACAAAATACCGCCTGAAATATCAATCTCAGGCGGTATTACTTTCTTCCAATAGCGGTAAAACTTTGCAAAATCTAACCGCTTGTCAGCGAATTAAGCAATACCATTTAATAGTACCGCACGCCCTAGTGTTGCATTCAAACGCATTGATTTGATTTTTTCGTATTCAGGGCTGGTGTACCAAGCTCGGGCGGCCGCCATATCAGGAAAGCGTAACACTACGGAACCGTCAATTTCCGCACCCTCAAGGGCTTGACATTCACCGTTTGCCACCAAAATCTCGCCACCATACGGAGCCAGTGTCGGCACGCCTAGTTGTAAATACTCATCGTAAGCGGTTTGATCTTTCATTTCGTCACGAATAAAAACCACATAGGCTGCCATTGTTAATTTCCTTATAGATCAAAGATTTGCATCACATTCACGTGTAAACGCACGTCCACGTTGCCACGGGTTGCATTTGAGTATGGGCAAGTTGCGTGGGCTTTTTCGATTAAGGTTTTCGCCTCTTCTACGCTTAAGCCTTCCACGGTAATGGTGATGTCGATCTCAAAGCCGAATGCACCGTCTGGTTTTTGACCGATACCCACGCCAACAGTCGTTGAGTGTTTAGTCGGTTTAATGCCTAGTGTTGGAGCAACGTGAATAATTGCATTGTCAAAGCACGCTGCGTAGCCCATTGCGAAAAGCTGTTCAGGGTTAGCACCTTCTTTGCCACTTTCGTTTTGGAAACCAACTAAATCTAAACCGAGTGAACCGTCATCTACTCGTGTATGTCCGTCACGACCGCCTGTTGCTGTTGCTGATGTTTGGTAAAAAATTTTCATTGTGTATTCCTTCTAAATAAAGATTAAATATCTAATGGTTTCCAGTCTTGACCTTTCACAGGTGGCAACCACGCACCACCTTGTTGGCATAAGCCCCATAGAATGTCCGGCATTCCGTATTGGTCGGCACGAGTTGGATCAAGCTCGGTTGCGATTTCGCTATCACGGTTTTCTTTCAATAAAGTCGCAATGTTTGGATTGACCATTACCGCTTTACCTAAGCCGATAAATTCCGCCCAACCTGTTTGGAATGCCGCTCGGATTTGCTCACCTGAAAGTAAGCCTCCTACACCGATTAATGGCAATTTGCCGTTAATGCGTTCGTGAATAAGTTGCATACGAGTGAGGTTGGTCTCTGCACCACGACGTGCTTTTTTGTCAAATTCGTGCAATGAAACGTGTAAGTATTGCAATGGTTTTTCCACTAACGCATCAATTAAAGCGAAAGTATCTGCCATTGTTAAGCCATTTTCGCCCGGTTCTTCTGGCGAGAAACGGTAACCCACGATAAATTCAGGTTTTGCATATTTCTCTTTTAATGCAATAACTGAGTCCACAATCGCCAATGGGAAACGTAAGCGTTTTTCAAGGCTACCACCCCATTCATCTGTACGGCGGTTAAATTCGCCCGAGAAGAATTGTTGGATCAAATAGCCATTCGCGCCGTGAATTTCCACACCGTCAAAGCCTGCACGGATCGCTAATTCTGCCGCATTGGTATAGGCTTGAATTAACGCCACCACTTCGTCTGCAGTTGCTGCTTTTGCACCGCTTTCAGCGTGGTCTGAGGCACTAATCAGTGCTTGTCCGTCTGTTAAATTTGCTTGTGCATTCACGCCACCGTGATGAATTTGTAAAATTGCTTTGGTACCTTGCGCTTGCAACACTTTTGCCGTTTCACGCAAGCTGTCTAAGTGGCTATCGTCAAGGGCTTCAGGTTGTCCTACAAAGGTTTTACCATTTTTCGCCACTAACGTAGCCGCTGTGATAAACATCCCCATATCCACCGCACGGTTGCTAATAAAAGTACGTTCTTGCTCGCCTAATGTACCGTCTTTGTTTGAACCGAAGTGAGTCATTGGTGCAACCACCAAGCGGTTTTTAATTTCTACGCCATTGTTTAATGTATAAGTTTGAAAAAGTGAATTCATTATGTTCTCCTGTTAAGCATTATCCGTTAGAAGTGCGGTTATTTTAGGAGGGATTGAGTAGTGGGCGGTAGCTTATTTCTCTAAAACACTTGCCTAATTCTCCAAATGTTATGGCATTAGTGAAGACATTTACTATAAGCGATAGGGGCAATCTTTTTTTCAAATTCAGCAAGTTCCATTGGTTCTTGGCTTTTGACTAAGCGGATATGATTACCTCGCCGCCAAAGCCACATTGAACAATCTTCAAATTGAAATACCGTTAGGCAGAGATCGTACCAATCGTGGCGATATCTCAACAATTTCCCCCTATCGTAAAAATGCATCGCCAAATGTTGATACTGATTAACCGCTAAATTGTTTGTCGCAAAGCGAGTTTCTTCAACATAAAAAACGGTGTTGTCTAATTGGATGTTTTCCATCTTTTGTAGTTCACCTAAATGGAGTAAGCGGGGCGAATGGTTAAGCATTTTCCAAAAAATGCCTCCACATATTAGGCTAAAAATCAACAGTGCCATTATTTACTCCTATAACAAAAAAAGGGCGTCTCTGCCCTGTTTCTTAGTTCGCTACCGTAAATCTGCTAAATAAGTGGGCTTTTTGTTCCACGTCATCAGCGATTGCCACGGCTAAATCTGGTACTGAAATATCTGCTGGCGAGCCGTCACCGTTGAGCAATACATCATCTTTGCCTAGGCGATATTTGCCTGTTTTTTCAAACGAAAGCGGGTTTACCGCAAACATTGCCGCAGGCGATAAAAATGCCCAGTTAATATCACGGCGACCTTTTAATTCGGTAAGTAAATTACGCACCACATTTGCCGCTGGGAACACTTCAGGTGGGAAATTTGGTGTATCCACCAGCTGTAAATCAGGGGCGACATAAAGGCTACCTGCACCGCCAATCACCAATAAATACGGCACATTAGCCACTTTGGCTGCGTTCAAAATAGATGCTGAACCACGCTCGGTATCTTCGGCCAGATTTGGGTTTGTCCAACCGCCATTAAACGCACTCACCACCGCATCGAACCCTGCTAATTTTTCTGCAAAATCTTCTGCATTTACGTCCGCTTGCACGGCTTGAACGTTCTCTGCCTTAAACACCTTTTCAACATTGCGAGCAAAGCCCACCACCTCGTGTCCACGAGAAGCCAATTCTTGCACTGTTGCATTGCCCACTAAACCTGTTGCGCCAATTACTGCGATTTTCATAACGTTTTCCTTCTGTTAAATTAAAAAATAATGACGTTGCCGTTTTGATATTGCACAGTATAACGAAACAAAAAATTGAATAAATGGCATTTTTTGAATAACATTGTTTCTTAATGAGCAACAATGGAAGAAAAAATGGATAAACTTACTGCAATCAATGTTTTTCTATCGGTGGCTGAAACGGGCAGTTTTACCCAAACGGCTGAACGATTAAACATCTCTAAATCAATGATCAGCCGTTATATTGCCCTAATGGAAGACTGGCTCAACGCTCGTTTATTCCAACGCACCACACGCAAAGTGGTACTTACCGAGATTGGAGAGCAAGCGGTCGTTTTTTGCCGAAAAATTACCGAAAGTGCGGTGGAAATGGAACGAGAAATTTCCGCTCAAAAAGGCGAATTGCGAGGTGTGATTCGGGTGGCGAGTTCGGTTTCCTTCGGCAGTTTGCATTTAGCAAATAGCATTAACCGTTTTATCAAACAGCACCCTAAACTCAATGTGCAGTTACAACTAACGGATAATTTGGTTGATTTAATTAGCGAGCGTATCGATCTTGCCATTCGGATCACCCATAACCCTGCCCCCCATTTGATTGCTCGAAAACTGGCGGATTGCCATTCATTGCTAGTGGCAAGCCCCGCCTATCTTGCGGAATACGGCACGCCAACCACACCCAACGACTTGTCGCAACATCATCAGCTTTGCCATAGCAGTATGAAAATGTGGCACTTAACGCAAGGGGAACGCACCATCGAAATTGATTTGACAAGTAAATTTACCACCAATGACACCACTGCTTTGCTCAACAGTGTGCTTGCCGATAATGGCATTGCAATGCTACCGAAATATATGTTAAGCGACCTACTGGCAAGCGGTAAAATTCTCAACGTCTTGCCTGAATGGACACTTCCCAAATACAGCCTTTACGCTTTGTATCCAAGCCGAGAAAAATTACCGCTTGCGGTGCGACAAATCATTGATTTTTTAGTGGAAGAATTTGAACAGAAAGATTGGTAGGACATCAAAAAATGAATACGTGGGCATTTTAGCCCACGCAAGTTACCTATTTTTTAAGCCGTTTATGACCTTGCATTGTGAAATTTTATGGTTATTGCATCCTTGCAAGCCTTGTAGCTTTTGCTTGATTTGCTGTAATTGAGAGAGTTTTTCATCAATTTGCAAAATGTGGCTGGCGAGAAGCTCATCGACATTATGGCAATCTTGTTGCGGTTGCTGTTGTAAAGCCTGCATTTGTTTGATTTCTTCAAGCGAAAACCCTAATGCTCGGCAATTTCTGATGAAAATTAACTGTTCCATAATGGTTTGATTAAATTGGCGATAGCCGTTTTCTGCTCTTGGCGGGCAAATTAATGCGACTTTTTCGTAATGGCGAATCGTTTCAAGTGAAAGCCCCGTTTGTTTGCTCACTTCTTTTACCGTAAAAAAATCATTCATCTTAATTCCCTCTTGACCCTGTGCTAAGAACAGGCTTTACAGTATAGCTCTATTTTCAATTAGAGAGGATTTTTTTATGGCTTGCAATCATTGTGCTGTTGAGCAAACAATGCTTTCCAACACTTATCGGAAAATTTTATGGGTCGTATTTTCGATCAATGCAGTAATGTTTATAGTTGAAATTTTGGTCGGCTTGCGAGCAAATTCGGTGTCACTATTAGCGGATAGTTTGGATTTTTTAGGTGATAGTGCCAATTATCTGATTAGCCTTTTGGTTTTAGGTAAGTCTCTTTCCATAAGAGCAAAAGCCAGTCTTCTTAAAGGTATAACAATGGGATTGGTTGGCGTGTGGGTTTTCATTACAACCTTTTACCAATTTGCTGAAGGCTCACTTCCAAGTTATAACGATATGGGCGGAATGGGATTAGCGGCATTTATGGCAAATATGCTTGCCGCTTGGTTACTCTATCGCTTTCGTCAAGGCGACAGCAATATGATGAGCGTATGGCTATGCTCACGAAATGATGCGATTGGTAATTTAATCATTATCTTAGCCTCATTTTTTGTTTATCTTACTCACTCAAATCTACCTGATCTTATCGTTGCTATTGTGATGGTTTATCTCTCACTTTCAGCGAGTTATGCGATTATTCGCCAAGCACTTAAAGAGTTAAAACATCAATAGCTTTGCCACAGGCGGTCAAAATCTGCAAATTTTTTGCGAATTTCGATCGCTTGTGTTTTGTAGGGTAGGCACTATTGCCCACCTTTTCTAGCATTGTTATTTCGCTTCAAAAACGAGAATTGCCCCTTTGTTTTCGACTTCATTCACGGGTTGTAGCTGTTTGCCCATAATGTAGCCTGCACTATCGGTAGCAACATAGATTTTCGAGCTATCAGGCGACACCAGTACCATTCGGTAGCGGTTGCTGGTGCGGAAGTGGGTTAGCACTTCGCCTTGAACCTGTTTGGCATCGCCACTTAACGGTAATTGGTAGAGAATACCTGTTTTTACCCCTGTGATAAGCAAGGAATTTTGCAAATGCTTGATTTTGCCGTCTTTCGGATAATAAGCGATACTGGTAGTCGCTACCGTTGGCCAGCAAATATAGTCGCCATTGCATTTTGGATCATTGAAATTGTAGCTGTTCGGCACAGTATAGAACGTTTTTAATGGCTCTTTGAAGTTGTCTAATTTCACGTCCGTTTCTTTTTGGAATTGTGCTTTCACGCCCTCTGGCACGGTCACTTCATCGTACATCGGGGCTTGGGTACAGTTGTTCACTTGAGAGTAATTCACATAACTATAAGCCTGATTGTCTTGGTAGCCAGCAATGTGCGGCCAGCCGTAATTGCCCCCTTTTTCGATGAGATTGACTTCATCGTCCACGCCCGGACCTTGATCCACGTTGAACAGTTGATCTCCTACCCAAACTAAGCCTTGCGGATTACGGAAACCATACGCCCAAACGTGGCTTTTCACACCATTGATCGTTGGGTTATCGTCAGGGATTGAACCGTCTAAATTCAAACGAAGAATTTTTCCACGATAATGGCTGAAGTTGCCTTGCTTGATTTCCTCAGCGGTTGGTAATTTCTGAGCGAGGTTTTCCTTACAGCTATTACCGTATTGGTTGAAACCGTTATCGCCAAAGGTTGCCAATAATTTGCCCGCTTGGTCGAACATCAAACGCCCGCCATTGTGGTCATCACCGCCTGTTAAATTATCTAGCACCACCGTTTCGTTACCGAGTGTTCCCGCTTTGGCATCATAGCTTAAACGCACGATACGCCCAGCGGTTGATTTACCGTCCGTTGGATTTTTGGCATAAGTGTAGTAGGCGTAAACATAGTTCTCGCCTTTGCCTTTCAAGAAGTTGGGGTGGAACGCCATTCCCAATACACCCTGATGAACGGGTTGAGCGAAGGCTTTGTCAAAGGTGTAAAGCACTTTTTTCTCGCCCGTTTTGGGATCAATGGTCGCAATGTTCTTGCCTTGACGCTCGGTGATCCAAATTTTGTCGTCAGCCCCCCAAACCATATCCCAAACGCCGTCTAAGCCGTCCATCAATACCGAACTTTTGATTTCTTGTTCAAGGTTCGCCACCACAGGATTTGCCACGGCTTTCGTTTCAGCGTAAGCTGTTGTGCCAACTGCGACAGTTGCGATCATCATCGCCAGTAATGTTTTTTTCATCATTGCTCCAAAAGTTGGATAAAATTTCGCCATTCTAAGCACAAGCGGTCAAATTCGCAAAATGATTTACAAATTTGACCGCTTGCAATCCCATTTTCGTACCGCTCCAAATATTCATTGAACGAGCGGTTATTTTTGTGGAAATTTCACGATTGTCGGTATATCATTTCGGTAAAAATTTTGCCTAATTCTCCAAAAATGCAAATTATTGATAAATTATTACCGCTTGTGCCGAAAAACCAAATTTGGCAAACGCCGATTGACGGGTTTGTGATTCAGCACGCCGATCGTCCTACACCGGTGGCAAACACAATTCTTGAACCTCGCATTTGTATTGTGTTGCAAGGCGAGAGAAAAATTTGTGTCGGTGATCAATGCACATTATTTAGTAACAAATATTTTATGTTCTGTCCGGTAAACGTGCCGTTGTCGGTAGAAGTAGTGGAAGCAAGCCCTGAAAAGCCCTATCTGATGATGACGATGAAAATCGATCTAAAAATGGTGACAAGTATAGTGCCACACATTCCAAAAAGTGTTGCAAAAAATCAGACGAAATCAACCGCTTTTTTGAAATGGCAATTAGAAGAAAATTTGCTGACTCAGTTTGAACACTTGATTGACTTGCTCAAAACGCCGGAAGATATAGATTTTCTTGCGCCGCTTATTCAACAACAAATTTATTACGTCCTGTTAAAAAGTGATCAAGGGCAGAAATTACGAGAATTGGTACAAATAGGCAGCCACACAAATCGAATCGCTCAAACTGCATTGTGGATCGAGCAACATTTGTCTGAACCGTTACGGGTAGATGATTTAGCGAAACAGGCGGGAATGTCGGTTTCAGGTTTTCATTTACATTTTAAAAAAATGACCAATATGTCGCCGTTACAATATCAAAAATCGCATCGTCTACTGACCGCACAAAAGCTTATTCAAACCAAGCAAAGCAATATCGCCAATATTGCTTTCCAAGTCGGCTACGAAAGCCCAAGTCAGTTTAGCCGAGAATATAAAAGACATTTTGGGGTAAGCCCGAAAGGGGATGCGAGCTAGTATATTAGTGATAACAAGCGGTCTAATTTCCCTCATTTTTTGTAAATACGTTCGTCAATTATTGTTTCGTCAGGCTCTCCACCAACAAATTTCTGAGCCATTGATAAGCTGGGTCTTGGTGGGTGCGTTCGTGCCATGCCATTTGGATTGCAAAGCCCTGTACTTCGAGCGGAAGCTCTTTGCAAATCAATCCGCTAAAGTTATGAGATAAGCGTGATGGCATCAATGCCACTACGTCTGTGCTACGTAAGATATTCGGTAGCAATGAGAAGTGATTGACTGATACTGACACACGACGAGTTTTACCGAGTTTCGCCAATGCCTCATCACAAACACCGTAAAATTGTCCACCGTCATAGGACATCATTGCAAAATCCAATTCACAAAAGTTGTCTAAATTTAACGGTTGGTTTGCCATTGGGTGATCTGCTCGCATCACACAAACATAATGTTCTGTCAGCAACGGTTTGCTGTGTAAATCCGCCGGAATATGTTGGGTGGAAACCAAGGCAATATCAATTCTCGCCTGTTCAAATTGGGCTAACAAATCCACGTCTTGTGCCGGTAAAAAAGCGACCCTAATTTTGGGTGCAAGTTGTTTTAAATGGGCTAAGAAAGGCGTACCGATCGCTTCCAAACCATAATCAGTGGAGGCAATCTTAATCGTCATTTCTGCTGTTTGTGGATCAAATTCTACTGGTCGTAACATTCGATTCACTTCCGCCAAAATGGTTTTAACTGAAGGCATTAATGCCAAGGCTCTGGCGGTCGGCTCAATCCCGTGTTGCACACGTACAAACAAAGGGTCTCCAAAGCTGTCACGCAGGCGGTTTAACATCGCACTCATTGCCGGTTGAGTCACGGATAAACGTTGTGCCGCTTTGGTTACGTTGCGTTCTTGTAAAAGTGCATCAAATGCTTTTAATAAATTTAAATCCACCGTTCTAATATCACGCATATTTATAACTTCCATAAACAAATATGATTAGTTTTTATATTATAACAAGCGGTAAAATTTATACAATTTTTTGCAAGTAAGGATTTAGACATGGCGAAATTTAGATATTTACAAACACCTTTCAAGCTCAAAAATCTTGAACTTAAAAACCGTATCGTGATGCCACCTATGTGCCAATATTCGGCAACAGACGGTGTGCCGAACGACTGGCATTTTGTGCATTACACCGCGCGTGCGATTGGTGGTGTCGGTTTAATCATTGTAGAAATGACCAACGTTGCACCAAACGGTCGTATCACTCCAAGTTGCTTAGGTTTATGGAATGACGAACAACGTGATGCGTTTAAACCGCTTGTCGATTCCGTACATAAATACGGCAGTAAAATTGCGGTGCAAATTGGTCACGCCGGTCGTAAAGCGCAAGATTGCGATGATGTGGTTGCACCTTCGGCAATTCACTACGGTGAATTAGATTATACAGGTCAGAATTTAAAAACTCCTCGTGAATTAAGCAAAGCGGAAATTCAGGAAGTGATTCAATCTTACCAAGATGCGGTAAAACGTGCGGTGGAAGCCGGTTTTGATGCGATTGAAATTCACGGCGCACACGGCTATCTAATTCACCAATTCTCATCGCCGAAATCAAACCAACGTACTGATGAATACGGTCAAGATCGTTTCTTATTTGGTGAGCAAGTAATTAAAGCCGCTAAAGCGGTCATGCCGGCAGATATGCCGTTGATCGTGCGTATTTCGGCACAAGAATTCGGTGCGGACGGTTTTGATGCGGATTACGGTGTGGAAATGGCAAAACGTTTTGCGGCAGCCGGCGCAGATTGTATGCACGTAAGTGCCGGCGGTGACGGTGTGTTAGCGGAAGGCAAACATCCGCCATTTAATGCAGGTTATCAAGTGTATCTAGCTCGTGCGGTAAAACAAGCGACCGGTTTACCTACTATTGCTGTCGGTATGTTGGACGATGCGAATGTGGTTGATCATGTGCTAGCCATTGGCGATACGGATTTAGTGGGCGTTGGCCGTGCATTATTACGTGACCCACAATGGTTATTGAATGTACAATACGCACAAAATGCGTCAAATAACAGCGGTATTGAATTTGTGCCGGCACAATATCAACGTGGTTATTTCTAATTAACGTCTATACAAGCGGTGTAAAAAGAAGCATTTTTTACACCGCTTTATCTTATTTATCACACTCAGATTTATCACATTATGCAACTTTCTATTTTAAATCTCGTCCCGGTGCGTGAAGGGCAAAACTACGCACAAGCAATGCAATCTATGGTAAAACTGGCAAAACTGGCGGAAGAACTGGATTTGGCTCGCTATTGGATTGCCGAACACCATAATATGAAAAACCTAGCCAGCTCGGCAACCACCCTGCTGATTCAACACGCGTTAGCCAATACTAACAAAATTGCGGTTGGCTCAGGCGGTGTGATGTTACCGAACCACAGTCCTTATATTGTAGCGGAACAATACGGTACACTTGCAACCCTTTATCCGAATCGTGTTCAGCTTGGCTTAGGCAGAGCGCCCGGCACCGATATGCGTACCGCTAACGCATTACGCCGAGGAGCAAAACACCTCGAATTTCCGGATGAAATTGCCGAACTGCGTGGTTATTTCCAAAATACTAATCCGGTTTCCGCTTACCCTGCCGCCGGTTTAGATATCCCGTTCTATATTTTAGGCTCCAGCACCGAAAGTGCTTATTTAGCCGCAGAACTGGGTTTACCTTATGCGTTTGCCGCCCATTTCGCTCCACGTATGATGATGGAAGCGGTCGAAATTTATCGCCGTTATTTCAAGCCGTCCAAATATTTAGCGAAACCTTATGTAATTATGGGCGTGAATGCGATTGTGGCGGATAGCGATGCGGAAGCACAAAGTCTGGTGACCACCCAAACCCAATTCTTTATTAATGTCGTGACCAACGCACAACAGAATTTACAACCGCCAATGGCAAATGATGCGGAAGTGTGGCAAAACTTTAATCGTACGGAAAACGAGCTGCACTTCGGACCGGTCGATTTACGTGAAATGCAGATTTACCACCAAGAAAAAGCGGTGGTAGAACAAATGACCGCTTGTACGCTAGTCGGCTCACCGGCAACAGTTAAAGCTCAATTAACCCAATTAACTAAACAAGTGGAAATTGATGAAATTATGGCGGTGACTTATATCTACGATGAACAAAAACAGGCGAAATCTTACCGCTTGTTGAAAGAAATTGTGAATAGTCTTTAACCAATCTAAATTTTAGAGGTAAATCTATATGTGATTTACCTCTAATTATTTATGCTTATTTTTGCTGTAGAAATGGCTCGACTACCGCCCATACAGCGGGGAAATTAGTCATAAAAACTTGATGCGGTGCATTAGGAATAATTGCCAAATCTGCATTAGGCAAATATTTATAGGCTTGAATCACGGTATCTAACGGAGCATTTTTATCATCTTCACCGGCTAAAACTAACGTTTTATTTTTAACCCGTTCAAAAAGCGGTTTACCAATTTCAACTTGATTATAGTAAGCGGTCTGATTTTTATACCAATTTGCTAAATCGCGATTGGGACGAAGATGCTGCTGTAGCTCCCAATATGCTTTATCTAAATTAACTAAATTCTCCAACGGAAGATCAAAAGAACGCCACGCTTTTTTCCATTCACCCGCACCGATAGCCACTAATTTTTTTATCTGTAACGGATATTCTGCGGCAAAGACATAACCTGTGTAAGCACCGTCACTAAAACCAAGAATATCAATCGGTTGAGTAATCTTTTCTTGTGCCAATACCGCTTTTACGTCTTTAGCTTTCTGTGCATAATCAAGCGGTTCTGTACCAACTTCCGATTTTCCATGACCTCGAGTCGAAATGGCAATAACCAGATAATCATTTTTTAAATGATCAATAAACTCCCCCATTTCCGTTATCGAACCGACTAAACCACCATGTAAAATAACGATCGGATCTCCTTTTCCGTAAGTTTCATAATAGATTTTAGCCGAACCGGATTGAACCCTCTTACCTGCCTGCGGATAATTGCCATAAGCGGTTTGGCTTATATAACTTGATTCCGTTTGTCCAAAATAACGAGGAATTTCACTTGTATTAGCTGAACAAATAGAAACCCAACGCCCTGATAATAAAAGAAAAAATTTTCCTCGTTTCATTTTTCACTCCATATTTTTGAATTTAAATTTTAGCTCTAGAGTTTATAACCCGGTTTTTTCGCAAGTGTCGCTAAATTAGGTTCAATTTCGTTATGATAAACCTCTCCCCAATTTTCCGGATCAATCTCGGTATATTGAATAGAAATAACTTCATCCGTTGCTTTTAAATGTTTCTGTATTACGGCATTTAATTCATCAATGAAATTCGTAAACTCTACTTCGTTTAGATGTTTCGGATAACATTTAATATTGATATGTGGCATAAGCTATACTCCCAAAATGTTTAATGAAGATAGAAAGAGTGTAACGCTATTAATACAACTTGATAATCCACATATTCCTTAATAAACTTTCAAGAAAAACTTAACAATAAATAGGAAAAGATAGATGGACATGCTAAAAGCAATGTTAATTTTTAACCTTGTCTTAGAAAAAGGCAGTATGTCTGCCGCAGCTAAAGAATTAGGCATAACCAGTTCCGCTGTCAGCCAACATATTCAATTATTAGAACGGCATCACCGCATTAAATTACTTAATAGAACGACTCGTAAGATCAGCCCAACAGCAGCAGGCAAACTTTTATGGCAGGGAGCAAAGAAAATCAGCCAAACGCTGGCAGAAACACAGGAAGCATTAGCTGATTTACAAACCGAACTTACCGGTCCAGTTACGATCAGTTTACCGACAGGCTTTATTGATAGCCAAGCGGTTAAGCGATTTCTTACCAAAGTAAAATTACAACATCCTAAAATTCAGCTTGAACTGATTCCGGATGATCATATTGCCGATTTAATGAACGAACAAATTGATATTGCTATTCGAGCGGCAGAACCTGCTCCTAACAGCAGTTTAGTCGCCCGTTATTTGACTAAATGGCGATTGTGTATTTGTGCTAGCCCGACTTATTTAGCTGAAAAAGAAATTAATAATGCGACGGATCTACTATCCTTAGATTGGATAAAATATAATGAAACCGTATTTCGTAATACTTTATCATCACTGGGTTTAGAAGGAGTTTCGCCGAAAAATTCGTTTATATGTTCAAGTATTACCGCATCTAAAAGTCTTGCTATTTCAGGATTTGGACTCACCATTCAACTTTCCGGTGAAATCGAACAATCACTTGCAAGAAAAGAACTTGTCATCGTGTTACCAGAAATTGAATTACCTTACTACAATCTCTATGCCGTCACAGCGCATCGCACTCAATCGGCAAAAATACAAGCAATCTTACAGTTATTAAAACAGAGCTTTGAAATAAATTCCTAACAAGAGTAAAGGACAATAAAATGATAAGCGGTCGTAAATTTTTAACTATTTACGACCGCTTATTTATACAAATTTAATTATTTTTTCGCTAATTGTAAGTAAATACCTGAAACGTCTTGGCTTCCTAAATCCGCTTTTACCGCTTCACGATATTGTGCCGCAACCGTTTCAACCGCTGGTAGCGTTAAGCCTGCTTTTTCTAATTCTCCACAAGCGAGATTGAGATCTTTACTTGCATGTTTCAGCATAAATGCCGCAGGGAATGATTTTTCTAACAATAACAGTTTTTTGGTTTGGAACATCGGTGAGTTCATCGCTGATCCGCCAATCGCTTCGGCAAGATCATTTAAGTTAATGCCGAATTGTTCGCCCATTAACATTGCTTCTGCATAGGCTTCGCCGAATACGCCTAATAATGAATTAAGCACTAATTTTGCACCGGAGCCTTTACCCACATCACCGAAATGGAAAGTACGCTGACCAAGTACGTCAAATACCGGTTGTAACGGTTTTAATACCGCTTCTTGTCCGCCGAATAGGATTAATAAAGTACCGTTTGTCGCCGGCACCACCGAACCTGAAACCGGTGCTTCGGCAAATAAGCCGCCGTGTTCTTCCACCAATACTTTTAGTTTTAAATTTTCGGTTGGGGAAACCGTACTCATATTAACGATAACCTTACCCTGCAGTTTTGCACAAACGTCCGGATTTAAAATATCTACTGCCGCCGCATAGTCCGAAACCATCAAAATAACCGCTTGGTTTTCTGCAACTAATTGTTCTACCGAACCGGCAACTTTTGCACCTTTTTCTGCAAATTCCGCACTTTTCGCCGCATTTCGGTTATAAACGCTGACATTAATATTATTCGCCAGTAAACGATTAACCATCGGTACGCCCATTTGACCTAAGCCGATCCAACCAATTTGTGTAAATGTTGCCGTCATATTATTTTCCTTCTGCTGTGGGACAAATTTAATTGATTGTAGCTTATTTTTTAACATTGTAAACGCCTAAAAATAGGCTTTCTAACATAAACTTAAATTATATTCCCTATAATAAAATGTGATTGGATTTTATATCTTGGAATCGCTTAAACTTTAAAAATTATATTTTATTCGGAAAGCAACTATGAAATCGTGTTTAGTTCTTGCATCTTTATTCGTTGCACTAACTAATCAACTCTATAAATAAAAAGGAAAAATAATGTTTAATATTGAAAAAGAAAATGTGTTAGCAGCATTTAAATATCGCCGAGCAACACGTAATTACGATGCTACTAAAAAAATCAGCGATGAAGATTTCGCTTATATTTTAGAATTAGCTCGTCTTTCACCAAGTTCGGTCGGTTCTGAGCCGTGGAAATTTGTGGTAATTCAAAACCAAGAATTACGTAACAAATTAAAACCGGTTGCATGGGGTATGGCGGCACAAATGGACGCCGCAAGCCATTTAGTGGTTTTACTTGCTAAGAAAAATGCAAGCCACGATAGCGAATACTTCAAAAAAGCCCTTGAACAACGTGGTTTAACGGCTGAGGAAATGGAAAAAACTTTAGCGTTATACAAACAATTCCACGTTGAAGATATTAAAATTGCCGGCAATGAACGTGCATTATTTGACTGGTGCTCAAAACAAACTTATATCGCATTAGGTAATATGATGAGCGGTGCGGCAATGATTGGTATCGACAGCTGCCCTATCGAAGGTTTCAACTACGATGCGGTTAATCAAATTCTTGCCGAAGCCGGCGCATTCGACCCGAATGAATACGGCGTTTCTGTAATGGCAACTTTCGGCTATCGTGCTGGTGATATCACACCGAAATCACGTAAACCGATTGAAGAAATCGTAAGCTGGATTAAATAATCCACACATAACGAAAACGGTATGAGATCCCTGATTTCATACCGTTTTTACTTATTTATTTCCTAACTCGAAAACCCTGCCTTTCCAGCCTTGACGAAATCGAAAATTCTGTTACTTTACCAAATAACTAAGTGATTTATTTGGAGTTTTACTGTGTTTGATTCATTAATTGTACAGTTTGTCGTGTTATGGGCGGTAATCGATCCGATCGGTTCGATTCCGGTCTATTTAGCCAAAACAAACCATCTTTCCGCAGCAGAACGTCATAAAGTCGCTTTAAAAGCGGTCGGAATTGCGACGATTATCTTGCTATTCTTCTTGGTTGCCGTGCAATCCCTATTCGAAATGATGCAGATTCCGCTTTCCGCTTTCCAAATTGCCGGCGGTTTAGTCTTATTAATCTTTGCTTTAACGATGATTTTCGGTGAAGGTAAACCGGAAAACGAAATCAAAATGCAAACCAGCTTAAGTGAATTGGCGGTTTATCCGCTTGCCGTTCCTTCTATCGCCTCTCCCGGTGCAATGATGGCAATCGTGCTATTAACCGATAACCATCGCTTTAGTTTAACGGATCAATTCATTACTACGCTCATTATGTTAGCGGTATTGCTGATTACTTATTTCTTACTTTTAGCCGCAAGTAAAATTCAAAATGTTATCGGCAGTGTCGGGGCTTCGGTTATCAGCCGAGTGATGGGATTAATTCTTGCCGCCGTTGCAGTAAATAATTTACTGGTAGGGATTCAGCAATTCTTCGGTTTAGCGAGCTAATCCGATTAACATAACCAAATAAAAAGCGGTCATAATTTGCAAAAAAATTGCATTTTACGACCGCTTGTCTTTTTATATTATGCTTCTGCTAACGCTTTTGCATGAAATGCGATATGTTTTTCGATAAAACTCGCGATAAAGAAATAGCTGTGATCATAGCCTTCATGCAAATTGAGTGTGACATCAAAGCCTAGCTTTTGTGCTTTTTCGGCAAATATTTCCGGCTGTAATTGGGTTGGATAGAAGCTATCGGCAAGCCCTTGCTCAATCAAAATAGGGCGAGCAGGCGATACCTTATCTAATAACGCAAAGCTGTCATATTCAGCCCAAGCGGTCTGATCTGTGCCTAAATAAGCGGTGAAGGCTTTTTGTCCCCACGGTACTTGGCTTGGAGTAACGATCGGCGAGAAAGCCGAGATCGCACAGTAACGTTCCGGATTCTTTAAACCGATTTGGATCGCACCGTGTCCGCCCATACTGTGCCCGGAAGTCGAACGTTTATCGCTGACCGGAAAGTTTGCTTCAATAAGCGCCGGCAGTTCTTGCACAATATAATCGTACATTTTGAAATGTTCTGCCCACGGCTGTTGGGTCGCATTCAGGTAAAAACCGGCACCTTGGCCTAAGTCATAACTTTCATCATTTGCCACTTTTTCACCGCGTGGTGAGGTATCCGGCATCACAATCGCAATACCGTGTTGTGCGGCAAATTGTTGTGCGCCGGCTTTGGTCGCAAAGTTTTCATCGGTACAAGTCAGCCCTGAAAGCCAATAAAGCACCGGTACTTTTTTCCCTTGTTCCGCTTGCGGCGGCAAGTAGATGGCAAAAGTCATTTCACAGTGGGTGCTGTTTGAATAATGCGTATAACGTTCGTGATAGCCGCCAAACATTTTATAGCGGGCAATTTGAGTAAGTGCGGTCATTTTTCTCCCTTTTTTTACGATTTAATCGGACGATATTCTTTTACTAAGGCACGAATCACAGCCGGACGGTTAGCAATCTGTTCCGCCCAACGCATCAGGTGCGGATATTCGTGTACCGCTAAAAATTCAGCAGCTTCATACACACGATTTAACACGATTTGTCCATACCAGCCCCAAATTGCAATATCGGCAATGCTGTAATGTTCACCGCAAATATAGTTTTTGTTCGCAAGCTGTTTATTTAACAAGTCTAACTGGCGTTTAGTTTCAAGGGTAAAACGGTTAATCGGATACTCTTGCTTGGTTGGTGCATATTTGTAGAAATGCCCGAAACCGCCGCCCACGTAAGGCGCACTTGCCATTTGCCAAAACAACCAAGACAAACATTCGGTACGTTCGCTGAAATCGGTCGGTAAGAACGCGTTAAATTTTTCTGCTAAATAAAGCAAAATCGCACCGCTTTCAAATACCGGTTGCGGTTTTTCACGGCTGTAATCGAGTAACGCCGGAATTTTTGAATTCGGATTAATGTTTACAAAATCCGAACCGAATTGATCGCCCTGTCTAATATCGATCAGAAACAGATCATAAGCGGCTTTTTTGATGCCAAGTTCTAATAATTCCTCAAGCATAACGGTAACTTTTACGCCGTTTGGTGTACCCATCGAATACAACTGTAAATCGTGTTCGCCTTTCGGTAAATGCTGTTCAAATAACGCACCTGAAGTCGGGCGATTGATATTGGCAAACTGTCCGCCGTTTGGTGCTTCCCATTGCCATACTTTTGGCGGTTGATATTCTGTTGTCATTGCTTTTCTCCATTGAATTTGCAAACAATTCCGTAAATTTTACCGCTTGTTAAGTTATAAAGGCTAATCACTTTTTCTGATATTTAATATAAAACGGGTTGATGTCTGGTTGTATAGGACGGAGATAAAAATAGGCAGAGTTTCATTCTGCCTATTTTGTTGGTGGAAAATGTGGCTACTCTTGGAACGGATTAAACACTCGCACGCCGGTTTTCGCAAAATCCGCCACATTGCGAGTGACTAAAATCAGATTATGTTGAATCGCAGTTGCTGCAATCCACGCATCATTTTCAGGAGCATGATCGGGAATATGTAATTTGGCACAAATGCGGGCAGTTTCTTCATCAATAGTAAGGACTTTACCTGCAAACGTCGGTTTAACTAGCTCATCAAACCAACGACGTAATACTTTACCTTTGGCAATATCTTTACGTTCTATTGATAAAATCCCTCGCTCAATTTCCATCATTACAATCGCATTGGTTTTTATCAATTCTGATGATGTACTCTCGACCCATTCCGCTACGCCTGCATTGCATTTACCTTGCTTCATCTTGCGAATTTCACTGATTAAATGAGTATCAAGTAAATACATTTTCCCCCTAAAATTCTACCGGACGGCGTTGTCCACGGCTACGAGGTTGCAATTCAAGCTCAACATCGGCAGCTTCGGGGTTAGGATCAGCTAATGCTTCACCAATACTGCGAAAGGTTTTTGGCTGATATTGCTGAGCATAGTTTTTGTATGTCATCAACACAAACGCCGGTTCGCCTCGGTTGGTAATAATTACAGGAGCAGTAAGTGCGGCTTTTTGAGCTTTGCCGAGGTTTTGATTAAATTCACGACTAGTTATAATTTTCATATTATTTCTCCTTTTGTAGCTAAGTTGCTACAAAAATAATAGTCTATTTTATGAACATTCGCAAGCCTGTTGAAAAATGGTAGGAAAATTTTAAGGAAAGACGTTCGATAAGAAAAACAAAAGGGGCTTAACGCCCCTTATATTATTAAATTAGAAATGAATCACCGTGCGGATTGATTTACCTTCGTGCATTAAATCGAAGGCTTTATTGATGTCTTCCAACGGCATTGTGTGAGTGATGAAATCACGCAATTTAAATTCGCCTTTCATAAATTGGTCGATAATGCCCGGTAGTTCGGTACGTCCTTTCACGCCGCCAAATGCCGAACCACGCCATACACGACCGGTAACTAATTGGAACGGACGAGTACGAATTTCCGCCCCTGCCGGTGCGACACCGATGATGATACTTTCACCCCAACCTTTGTGGCAACATTCTAATGCCGAACGCATTAAATCCACATTACCCACACATTCAAATGAGAAATCTACACCGCCGTCTGTCATCTCGATAATCACATTTTGGATTGGCTTATCGTAATCTTTCGGGTTAATACAATCCGTTGCGCCAAGTTCTTTAGCTTTCTCAAATTTAGCCGGATTAATATCGATCGCAATAATACGGCCTGCGCCTGCCATTCTTGCACCGATAATTGCCGCTAAGCCGATACCGCCTAAACCGAAAATCGCGACCGTATCGCCTTTTTTCACTTTTGCAGTACGCGTTACCGCACCGATACCGGTGGTTACGCCGCAACCAAGCAAACACACTTCGTCAAGCGGTGCGTTTTCTTGAATTTTTGCCAATGAGTATTCGGAAACCACCGTATATTCAGAGAAAGTTGAAGTCCCCATATAGTGGAAAATCGGCTGACCGTCTTTAAAGAAACGCACCGTACCGTCCGGCATTAAGCCTTTACCTTGGGTTTCACGTACTGCCGAACAAAGGTTAGTTTTGCCTGATAAACAGAATTTACATTTACGACATTCTGCAGTGTAAAGCGGGATAACGTGATCACCCACTTTAAAATCGGTTACACCTTCACCGACTGCTTCCACAATCCCAGCACCTTCGTGACCAAGTACGCACGGGAATACCCCTTCGCTATCTTGACCGGAAAGGGTATAAGCATCGGTATGACACACACCGGTTGCCACTAAACGGACTAACACTTCGCCTTTTTGCGGCAGCATTAAATCCAATTCTTCAATTTTTAGCGGTTCATTCGGCGCCCAAGCCACCGCTGCACGAGTTTTAATAAATTCCATTATTGCTTTCCTTCTTAAATAAAGAACCTATTTTGTATTATTTTACCTTCTCTTAAGATATAAAATATAATCATATTTTCTTATAAGGATTATAAGTAAAAATGATTTCTAAACCGGCTAAAAAAGCTAAAAATCAGACCGCTTACTTTATTTCCTTATTCAGCAAGTTCGGTCGGCTCGTGCGACATCAGCTCTTGCCCGACATCTCGTAATAAGCTGAGATAACGTTCGTAGTGTTTTAAAATATCGGCAATGATTTCATTATGCGTCATATATTGCACGTCGTAGCCGTTACGACCGTCAAAGAAATAGCTTAGCGGCTCGTAAGTCGTTTCATTCTGAATATGCGGTAAATGTTCGTCATTGATTAATTGCTCGGAAACTTGATGGCCGACCGAGCGAATCCCATACATAAAATCTTGTAACGATTCGGTATGAATCACAAACTCGACCGCCGGTTCGGCTTCATCGAATTTAGTGATCACGTCCACATTCAGATCATATTCCGAAATGAGCTCTCGGCGTAATTCTCGCATCGCCGGTAAAGCGGTATGTTTTAAGAATTTTAAAATGTCCTTATCTTCAGTCTGATTCAGCATTTGATTGAGACGAGTTTTCCAGTTTTCGCCTGACCATAAAACTGTAGTCGGATTAAATTTCGCCTCAAAATATTTTTTATCCACCGCTAAGGCTTTCATTAAACTGACACAAATAACGACCATCAACATCGCAAAAGGTAATGCGGTAATTAATGTCATTGTTTGTAAAGTCGCTAAGCCGCCCGAGCCAAGCAAAGTAATAGCAACTACCGCCATTAATATGCCCCACATCATCGCTTGCCAACGAGGGGAAGTTAAACTCTTATCACGAGAAGCGATATTATTCAGTACATAAATGCCCGAATCGGCGGAAGTAATAAAAAATAACGCAATACAAATTAATGCGATGAAACTGGTTAAACTTGAGAACGGTAAATACTCAAGGAATTTAAACAGCAAGATTTCCGGTGTTGAAATCAAACCGGATAACACGCCTTGTGCGCTATTGTTATCCAACCAAATCGCACTGTTACCAAACACGGTAAACCATAAAATACCGAATAAGCTCGGGATAGCTAACACGCCGAACACAAATTCGCGAATGGTTCTGCCGCGTGAAATTCGAGCGATAAACAACCCGACAAACGGTGCCCACGAACACCACCAAGCCCAATAAAGAATCGTCCAGCCGTTAAACCATTCGGTTCGATTCGGTTCATAAGCATAAGTTTTAAAACTAAGTTGAATTAAATGACTGAAATAAGTACCGATGTTGTCACTAAAGGCGGAAAGTAAATAAAGCGTAGGCCCACTGATTAAAACAAACAACAATAAAAATCCGGCTAAACCTAAATTGGTTTCACTTAAAATTTTCACCCCTTTGCCTACGCCTGAAATTGCAGACAGAATCGCAAGCGACATAACCACTAAAATAACACCGACTTGTAAACCGAAATCACTTTCGCTTAACCAACCCAATGCCACTAATCCGGATCCCAGTTGTGCCGCACCAAACCCTAACGTAGTGATAATACCGAAGAGCGTGGCAACCAATGCCATAATATCGATCACATCCCCCGAACGCCCGTTGATACGATCTTTTAACAACGGATAAAAACAAGAGCGTAATGCTAATGGCAATTTATAACGAAAGCCGAAATAAGCGAGAGCCAAAGCAATGACACCATAAATCGCCCAAGCGTGCATGCCCCAGTGAAATACCGTATGCAACAAGGCTTGCTGCGCCTGTTGATCAGTACTACCGTTGCTGACGCCGGATACATAATGCGATAGCGGTTCGGCAACACCGAAAAACATCAATCCCACCCCCATACCGGCGGCAAATAGCATTGCCATCCAAGACATAAAGTGAAATTCCGGTTCTTCTTCATTCGTACCTAATTTGATATTGCCGAAACTACTTAGTGACACAAAAATCAAGAAAAATAAAAACAGCGATCCGACTAAAATATAAAACCAACTAAAATGTTGGAAAATGGTCGCTTTTAACCAATCCAACACCGATTGCGTTTGAGCGGGTAAAAGCAAAGTAAAGGCAACAAGTAAAATAACAATTAATAAAGTGATACTCGTTACAAACGGATTAAATGATGATTTATCACGTATAAATGCCGTGAGCTTCATAAATACTCCTTTGTCGATTTAAGATTAAACTGATGTTCAGTAACAGATGAAAAGAAGGCTCGAACGAAACCGAAAGAAAAGGCACAGATACCCTTAATTGACGAACAAGGATTGTTCAGATTGATTAAAACCAATACACCTTAGCATAAAATATCAATTTTATGCAAGTTTTTAGCATTTTAGATTAAATTTATCGATTTTTTATGCTTTTAAATAGCGGTTAAATTCCTAAAACTTTTTGTAAAGCAAGTTGTTTAGCTTTAGAATCATCTTACTTTAGTTTTATGAGGAACAACCAATGAGATATAACAGATTTAAACAACCGATTGGCGAAGCGATGGATCACTTTACTGAGGGACAATCTCCACAAATTGAAAAATTAATCGGACAATATGCCGTCGTCAAAAAATTGGATACGGAAATACTGAAAAATCCTCAATATCTTGCAGATCTTTGGCAACTTTACGGTAGCGAAAGCCCTCTACAATACTGGACTTATCTTCCGATTGAACCCTTCTCAAATAAACAAACGTTATACTCATACCTCACCGATATGGCTCAATCGCAAGATCCTTATTATTTAGCCGTTTTCGATAAACAAACGGATAAATTGCTCGGCACTTTCGCTTTAATGCGTGTTGATAGACAAAATCGAGTGATTGAAATGGGTTGGGTGATCTATTCCGAACAGCTACAACGTAGCCGAATTGCAACGGAAGCGCAATTTTTAGTCATGCAATATGTATTTGAAACACTGCAATATCGCCGTTATGAATGGAAATGCGATTCGCTCAACCAGCCCTCCTACCGCTGTGCCGAACGTTTGGGCTTTCGTCACGAAGGCACATTCCGCCAATTAGTCGTCTATAAACAACGCAGTCGTGATACCGCTTGGTTTTCGTTACTTGATAGCGAATGGCAAGCGAATAAACAAAGATTGGAAAAATGGTTAAATCCGCATAATTTCGATGAAAACGGACAACAAATTTTAGCTTTAGGGAAATGTTAATGCCTAAAATTTATCTTGGTACAGGCGGATACAGTGATACCGATCTTCTCGGCACGCTGTATCCGCACGGCACATCAAAAACCGACTTTCTAAATATCTATAGTCGCCATTATGACACGGTTGAGATCAATAGTACTTTTCATGCGCCTATCGGCGAAAAAGCATTACAAGGTATGGTTGAAAAAGCGGAAGGGCGGTTAAAATTTTCGGTAAAATTGCATCAAGATTTTAGCCATAAACGTATTGCTACCGAAACACAAGCAAAGTTATTTCTTAATGCGTTACAACCGTTAATCGAACAAAATTGTTTGGCAAATCTGTTTGTGCAATTTCCGCATACCTTTGAACGTACCACCGCCAATCGCTTATATTTGGCACAACTGACCAAATGGTTTAACAGTTTTTCACTTGCCGTTGAATTTCGTCACAGTAGTTGGCATATCACTCAAGTAAAACAAGCCTTTGCCAAGCAGCCGAATTTAATTTGGTGTAATGTTGATTACCCGACAAATATCGGACTTCCTCCATTTTATTTTTATAGCAATCAAACAATTGCCTATTTGCGTTTACACGGACGCAACCCGAATTGGTGGAAAGCGGAAACCGCCCAACAACGACACGATTACCACTATTCTGATCAAGAGCTAAAACAACTGGCAAACTTACTTTCACAGCACCGAGATTCATTCGAACAGCTCTATCTTTATTTCCAAAATACGACGAATAGCCATTCGTTCTATAATATTGCCACCTTAAAAAGCTATTTAAGCGAACTAAATTTTGAGGTGAAAACTGAAATCGATAAAGTAACGGGAGAACAGGGAGCATTATTTTAATCCGGTGTTCCCACCCTCGATAGCAGTGAGTAAGCGTAAACCTCACTGATAAATAAAATGCCCGAATAGCATCCGACCGCTTCCTTTAATTGGCAAAAGTTACGATGCTATTCCCTTTTCCCAATGCCGCTTTCAATCCCGTTACATCAGAAATTTTACCCATTTTAGTATAGCGATAAGGCGTATCAAAATTCTCATAAAAAATCACCAACGTATTTCCTTGCCAAAGTAGAATATCGCCGCTTTGAATTGTGCCGACCGCATAATCGTAAGCGGTCAAATTTTGAGGTAATTCTGCAAATTTTTCGTTGCGTAAGTGATCTCGCATTTCTAATGTTAAAGGTAACAGTTTAGTAAATTGTTGTGCTGCCTCGGTATCGGCTAATTCTGCTTCAAAAGTTTGTTGTCCTATCGTAATTTGCATCGTTTTTCCTTGTAAAAATGGACTAAAAAACAGACTGATAATCAGCCCTAGTAAGGCTTTAATTTTCATTACGAACCTCATCAATTATTTTAATGATTTTAGCCGGTACACCGGCAACAATCGTATTTGCCGGTACATCTTTAGTAACCACACTACCTGCCGCAACAATCGCATTTTCACCAACCGTAACACCCGCTAAAACCGTTGCGCCTGCACCAATCCAAGCATTTTGCTTAATCACTACCGGTTTTACAATTACACCACGACGAGTTTTCGGATCCGTTGGATGATTAACCGTAATAATATTCACTCTTGGGGCAAGCAAAACATTATCTTCAAGCGTAATACCGCCTAAGTCGGTAAACACACAAGCGGTATTGATAAATACATTTTTACCGATGCGAAGATGACGACCGAAATCACTATATAACGGCAAATTAACGTGTAAAGTTTCATCAATATGCGATTGGGTAATTTCACTCAATAGATGTTGAATTTCTGCTTGTGTTTGAAATTTCCCTGACAATTCGGCAATTTTAGGGGCATTTTCCGCTACAATTCGATGAATATCCTCAAAAATACGACTACCTTGCTCAATCAAACTATTCAACGGTAAATCAACGGCATATTGCATTCTTGTTCTCCAATTTTCCAAAAAATAGGCGGTCAAATTCCTGTCATTTTTTGCAAAAATTTAGGGAAATTTAACCGCTTGTCACTGTTATTTCAAATTCGCTTTAAAGAACTGCTCGAATTTATCGTATGGAATTTTGCCTGCTACATCATCGTATAAATCGGTATGAGTCGCATTGGGGACGATATACAATTCTTTGTTTTTACTGCCTAACGATTTGAACGCATCTTCACCGAAATAGCGTGAGTGGGCAATTTCACCGTGAACCACAAGTGCCGGAGCTGTTAATTCGCTTGCACGTTGTAACAATGGCATATTAATGAATGATGGTATCATTGCAGTGTTCCAACCTGCGGTTGAATTTACGCTACGTGGGTGGAAGCCTCGTGGTGTTTTATAATAGTTTGAATATTCACGGACAAATCTTGGTGTTTCTGCCGTAATTTTATCTTGCGGTGTTAAATGATCTTCCGCTTTGCCATTTAATGCATAATCATTTGCAGCAGCTTCCCAACGTGAATTGGCTAAATCTTGTTTCATTTTATAACGAGCTTCTGTCGTCATTGCCGGCACACGTTCATATTGCCCTTTCGGAGACGGATCCATTTTAATCTCATAACCGTCAGCCATAACTCGAGTCATATCATACATCGTGCTAACCGCTACCGCTTTAATGCGAGGATCTGAAACTGCTGAATTCAAGGCGAAACCACCCCAACCGCAAATACCTAACACCCCAATTTTTTCACGATCGACATTATCAAGCGAACCTAAAAAATCTACGGCTGATACAAAATCATCAGTATTGATTTCCGGTGAAGCAGTATTACGAGGTAATCCCGAGCTTTCTCCTGTATATGACCCATCAAATGCGATGGTTACAAAGCCTCGTTCAGCCAAGTGTTGTGCGTATAAACCCGAAGATTGCTCTTTTACCGCACCAAATGGTCCGCTTATTGCAATCGCCGGTAATTTACCTGTTGCCCCTTTTGGTATATACAAATCACCGACCAAAGTAATACCATAACGGTTTTTAAAAGTTACTTTGCGGTGCTCCACTTTATCTGATTTTGGAAACGTTTTATCCCATTCTTGAGTGAGTTGAATCGTTTGAGCAGGGACTTCAACCACTGTTGCTGATTGCGGTAAATTTGCCATAGCATAGCCTCCGATAAGTATTGAACCGAGTAGAAGTGCACGAGAAAGTGCAGTTAATCTAGTACGAATTTTCATTTGCTTTCCTCATTAATCATTGTAAAAGATGTGTGCATTATAGAAATTTCCATTCAAATGATAATGACCAAAAATTCGATAACATTTATTCACTCAGGTTCTAAATCAGGTAAAATAGCGGTTAAATTTCGCCCGTCTTTTACAAGGGAATTTATATTATGCTTCAACGAGAAAACTATAATGATCTGTATGCATTTTTATGTGTCGCACGGGAACAAAACTTCACCAAAGCCTCCACTAAGCTGGGTATTTCACAATCTGCATTAAGCCGTACGATTAAACAGTTGGAATCCCGTTTAGGCGTACAACTCTTCGCTCGAACTACCCGCCGATTATCACTAACCCATGCAGGAAACCAACTTTTTCAAACGGCAGAACAAACCTTTGCAAAACTCGATCAAGAACTGGCGATATTAGGGCATTACCGTGAAACGCCGTCCGGTTTAGTGCGGATCACCGCCTCACAATATGCGCTTGATAAGGTGTTATTGCCTAAGCTCGCTAACTTCCAAACACGTTACCCCGATATTCAACTTGAATTAATTAGCGATACCGCATTTTCCGACATTATTTCCGAACAATTTGATGCCGGTGTTCGCTTTGGCGATTTAGTTGCTGAAGGAATGATTGCGGTAAGAATCGGCAATGATGAAGAAATGGCGGTTATCGGCTCACCGGACTATTTTCACGCACACGGTTTTCCTAAAACACCGGCTGATTTAACCCATCATCAATGCTTAAATTATCGCTATGCCAGCGGTGCAATGTATCACTGGGACTTCATCGTCAATCACGAACAAATTCAAATTAAAACACAAGGACAATGGACTTTTTCTAATGATTATGCCATTCGAGATGCGGCAAAATTAGGATTGGGATTAGGTTATATTTGTAAAGATTTGGTCCAAAAAGAATTGGAAAAAGGCGAGTTAATTCAAGTATTAGGCGAATTTAGTTATACATTTACCGGCTTTCATCTCTATTACCCGCACCGAAACGCTTCACCGGCACTCAAATGTGTTATTGATGCGTTAAGGGAATAAAATAAGCGGTTTGATTTACAAATTTTTTTGCAAATTCAACCGCTTGTAGCATACCTAAGTTAGATTTCTATTTGAGTAAAAATCGGTTTGTGGTGATTAAGCGTAGCGTCATTAAGACTAATGCTAAAATCGCTGCCGAGCCGAGTATAAACATTGCAATGCCAAGCATTGCTATCGGCTTATCAGACAGTTCGTAGTAGAAATGGAGTCCAACACCTGCCATTGAGGCGGAGCCGAATGAGAAAGACCAAAGTCCCATGGATATGCCGTTTTGCATAATCCACGGCAATAATTTGGCCAATAATAAGAATTGTAAAAGCCCATAACCGATAAGCAAATAAACAAAACCGTCTATTTTGCCGCCGTTCAAACTAAAGTAAGCCGAACAACAGACGAAAGCCGGTGCGAACTGAATACCGAATACCGGACGAACTGCCGGCGAAACGGGTTCTAAATTACGTAAACGTTGCTGTATCGCCGGTTCTAAACAGAGCCACGAAAATACACCGGCACCGAGGAAAAGCATACCGAGTTCATTCTGCCCCGACATACCTAAAACATTGGCACTGACAAAATTCGCTGCGACTAGCGGTAAATACAATACCGGCGTAGTTGATTCGGTCGGATGATTGCCTTGCCATAATTTACCGATACGTAACATCGCAAAACCTATCTGACCAATAATTCCTGCAACTAATAAAATACGGCTGATGAACAGGCTATACGGTTGAACGGCAAGGCTAATGAGCAACGACGTAATCATTGTTAAACTGACAAAACAACCCATAATCGGATGATCCGATTCCGCTTTGGCTAATTGCGGATAGCTAAACCATTTATAGCCATAGATCACGATTAAACTCGCCCAAATCAAAGTGGCGATTGCTAAAACGGATTCGCCGATAAGATGAGGGATCGCTAAAATGCTTGCCGCATAACGCCATGCTAAACCGATTCCGGCAAGCCCGAGAACCATTCCTAAATAACTTACCGGAATGGGAAATACTGCTTTTATCATTATAATTCCTTTATCAATCTCTCTGTTTTTCAAATTGAATAAACACGCAAGCGGTCGTAAATTCTGCAAGATTTACGACCGCTTGCGACGATAAAATAAGTTACAACCGGGCTAAAAACTGCGGATTGATTTCATACATTTTAGCTAATTTGAAATCAGCTAACGCCCAATAATTTTCGTGAAAATCTAATTCATTAGGAATCACAATACAGCTCATCGAAGCAGCTTTCACCGAAATCATACCCGGTTTAGAATCTTCAATGCCAATACATTCGACAGGATCAATACCCAAACCTTTCGCCGCTTGTAAATAAACCGCCGGATGCGGTTTGCTATACGGCAGTTCCGCACCGGAGGCGATATAGCTAAAATAATCGGCAATACCGCAACTTTTCACGATATTATCCAACATATAACGGGGCGAAGCGGAGGCAATCGCAATTTTTATATCATGTCGTGCAAGTAATTCTAAGGTTTCTGTTACTCCCTGCATTAACGGCTTTGCTTTTAGAATATTACTGATTGCCAAATCCAATAATTCTTGCGCAACTTTTTCAATATCTAACGGTTTCTGGTATAACTCACTAGCATAACGTAATACCGGTACGGACGGCATACCGCGCGTACGAGCCAATTCCTGTTCGGTAATAGGAATACCGTAGCCGTGTAAAAGATCCAGTTCCGTTTGTTGCCATAAAGGCTCAGAGTCAATCAACACTCCGTCCATATCAAAAATAAATGCTTTTTTCATATATCATCCCCTACTTAATCAACATAGCCGGCTCATATTGTACGAGATCTACACTTGTAGATTGAAACTATTCTTTTATTTCCCTTATCCCTGATCAAAAAGCGGTCGGATTTGTCAGATTTTTTGCAAAAAAATACCTTGCGATATGCAAGGTATTAGAAATAGATAAAACGTTACAGCTAATTAATCACTTCTTATTTTGATCCTAATTCGTCTGTACCCCAATATTTACGTTGAAAACACCTGAATGTCTAATAGATTGATCCGTAAATGTTAAGCGAGCTTTTACTTGTACCCAACAGAATAAATTAGGGGCATCTCTAGATTTTTCATCTTTTGTCGGTGTAAAAAATTGACCATTTGTAGAAGTATTCATATGGATAAGATCAACTTTAGCCGGATATTTTAGCCCTTCCGGACTAATCAGCTCAATATCTCTTGTTACAATTATTGATCCAGTCCCCGCTTTCCATCCACCTAAATTATCATTCATTGTAAAAATATCATCAGCATTGCTGCGTAACTCAGATATAGTCTTCGGAATTTGTTCACCGCACTCCTTATTACGTCTCCTCAAACCAATATGACTATCCCTTAGCTCAGTCCAATAATCTATAGATTCTCCTTTCGGACGAATAGCACGATAGTAAAAATTAAAAACTCCTTGAGTTTCTAATGTAAAAGTTTGATTGGAAAGATTATGTTGTGGTATTGTTCCCCCTGTCAGAATATGCTGTCCGACATTTAAATCTCCCGTACCCTGAATATCACCAAGACTAATATTTGCCATTCCATTTTGTAATGGAATATTAGGTAATAATTCATACTCTTGAATATTTTTTTCAAATCGTTGATTCAAATCAGCCTTACCGAAAGCTCTATTTGAACGACAAAAATAAATTGTATTATTGTTATTAACTACTCTCAGAGCAGGATCTAAATAAAAGGGAGGGGCTGAGTTATATTCCAATTCCGGACAAGCCGCCCAAAGGTTACCGCAGGATAACCCTAGCACTAACAAAATCAGTTTTTTCATTAGATTATTTCCCCCTTTGTAACATAAGATGCATAATAAAATCATCTTTGATCGTAATTTCTTTTGACAAATAGCCTTTTGCTTTTAGGATATACTGTCCTTTCGGTAAATCTAGCATTTGGAAATTACCCCATTCATCACTTTCAGTTTGAGTAATTAATTTATTATCCTGCCAAAGTTCCAATTTCTGCCCTGAGAATAAATCCGAGAGAGATCCACTAATACCAAAACGAGTTGTAAGAGGTAACCCCACATAAGTCGGAGCATATCGATCTACTCTTAACGTCGGCTTAGGTAAATCCTGCTCACTATATTCAAACGGTAAATTACGAGAATCCAGCCCTAGACGATAATCCGCAGGCACAATATCATGTATTTGATATTGGCTCTCTGTTGTACCACGATAAATTAACTCTGACTGTACTAAAACAGGTCTTACTTTACGATGCTCAACTTGATTAATTGGCTCAAGGGTAAAGCGCATATTTTCAGCATCAAAATTTGAATTTTCAGGATACTCCAAGTTTATCATGACATTACCGCGCTGATTACCTCGGAAATATCCTATATGCGGAAATTCATTACTCGGCTTATATAAATCAATACGTAAGCGCAAGTAAGCATAACTGTCGTTTTGCCATGCCTTGCGCTGTAAATACGGAGCGTATTGTTCGTCGATATCTCGGTAACTTTCTCGTATATGATCAACGTAACGATGTTGGTAACCTGCCATAATAGACATTCCCGGTATAGGACGATATTGCCATTGACTATCAAAACCTGTATTTCCTTGATAAAGACTATAACCCAAATTCAACGAATGATTGTCACCAAATTGACGATGTACAAATCCTTGATGTAACAAATTATTATGGCGATAGTCTTTCGCCAATGATAAGCCGACTACCGTATTCGGATTATAGTGGTGCTGCCACGAACCTTCGATACTATCTTGATTTCCTTGTAAGTCGAAACGATTAATATATTTTTCATCATTCCAAGACAAACGGTAATAGTAATCACGTGACTGCGTATATGCATATCCCCCCATTGAAAACTGAGAAGTAGCATACCAATCAAAACCTAAACGTGTTTTTTCTCTATGATCTTCAATTATTCCTTTATGACGCTCATCACTATGCGATAAATTTAAACTTAGTTTATCATTAGGACGATAAGATAAATTCAACGACTGATATGTATCGGTATTGAGTTCTTCTTTTCGGTAAAACGAACGATAGTGTGAAATATAGTAAGAGGCGGATAAATTTTTCCATTGATATTGATAATCCGCTCTCCAGGTTCTACTGTCCGGTGAATGCCAATAAGCAATATCGGCATTACTATTCTGCGTCGGAGCAAAATTTAGTCCGCTATGCCAAGTATTGTAGAAGCCACTGCCGTTATGCGAACGGGCAATCCCTCCGCGAACAGCAATACGATTCGATAATCCGTATTCGGCATAAAAATTACTAACGATATGGCGATTTACCTCGTTACCGTTTTCTTCATTTAAGCGGTCGTCAAAGGCATTCCCTTCCATACCGCTACCGGCTTCTAATAACCATTCGCCTGTCGAAGCTCGGCTACGACGTTTTCCTAATGAAATATTCTCAACTTTTACCGGCGTTGTAGCTTGAGGATATTCATAAATCGCAATATCGACTTCCGAGTTGGCTAAATCCAATTGGCTGACATCTAAATTAAGAAATTCATAACGTCCGTCCAAACCGATTAATACTCGAGCAATCGCTCTTTGATTAATACGTAATTCCGCTACACCGCCCGGTACGGCTGTTCCGGAAATATTTTGTAGATCATTGAATTGCCCCTGTAACAAGGTAGAAGTATAACTATCGTTTAAAGAAAGGTGGCGTTCGATTCCTTTATTACTATACGCTAATGTTAAACCGGTATATTCATTACTACCGTATAAATCTCCGCTACCTTGATTTACGCCGACTCTCCCCGCAAAATGTTTTCCGGAGGTTGTCCAATAAACATTCTCCAAGTTGTTATAACGTTTTTTGGATTGTCCCTCACCATAGGTGCTATAGTTCATATCCAAGCCCCATACGCCGTTTGCGGCATAACCGAAAGCACCGAAACTATTGTAGAAAGAACGATATTTTCCAAACTGATTTTTCTGATACTCGCTATTACTATCTAAATAAGCACTAAGTAATCCCGCAGTTTGAGGATAATATTCAATTTCAACCGGCTCCGTTTTTTCTATAGCATTATCTGTTTTTACTTCCGTGTCTCTCTTTCGATAGCTCATATTGAGCAAAATAGCTAAATCGGATTGTTCAAAACGTGCGCTAATCCCCAGTTTTTTAAGAGAGGCTAAATCTATATAGGTTATATTATTGAATGCCGATATATCTGCCTCAGCTAACGAAGCCTGACCGATAGGCGTGTCAAAGCGATACCGCATCGGATTATTCACATCACTAATCGGTACGGCGTTCATACCGGTCAATTTTTCTAAATCCGTAAGCGGTAAGTATTCACGATTATTTTGCACGAGCATATCAAGCAGGTAATCACCATGTTCTCCCGATACGGATTGTCCGTTCAGCTTTATACCGACTAACTGAATTTCCGGTATCTTCTCATTTGCCGATACGTTATTCGCTACAAGTCCTAAAGCAATACTAAGCGATAAATACAGGAACGAATGCTTCATTCAGTCACCTTATGGCTTAATCTCTAAACTAATCGGTAAACCGTAGCGAGAACCGATTTGCATTTTTATCCCGTTACCGTCTTTATCATAGCTAATCGGATCTTTAATTTGCTGTTCTATCATTAAAATAGCATGATATTTTTTAGGAGAAATTCCTTTAGGAGGGCGAAACGATAAACGAATCGTTTGATGTCCGCCGCCTGCAATCTTGATTTTAGTCGGATTAATTAATGTCCATTGGCGCATTAAACGACTGTCTTGATTACCTTTAATATCCACTAAGGAAAGCTGTAATTCCTTAGGTTTATTCGAATAATTATAAAAAGTGACTGATTGATCAAGACGTAAACTGTTTACCGATACGGTACCTGATAATATCGGAGGTGAGATACCAAGCTGAGCGGGCGGCATTTCTTTTTGTTGGTTATCTCTTACGATTAGTGATGTTTTTCCTTTCGCATCGGTAACCATCTTAGTTTGTAATTCAGCTTGAGCTATACCCGTAACTAACATCACTGCTAATATTACTAATTTTTTCATATTGCTTTCCTTATAAACTTATTCAAAAAAAATGCCAGCTCTTGAGAGTGCTGACATTTTGTAACTTTTAAATATGTAGAACTAAATTAGTTACCCGTTAAAGTAAGTAGGAAAGTATCTGTCGCTTCATCATTAACTGTTGCAGAACCTGCAACCCCACGAGTGTTATATTCTCCTGTATGCTTAGCTTTTTGTAAGTCGAGATTGAATTCAATATCACCCATAGTTTCTGACCATTGTGAAGGTAACTTTAATGAAGTACCTTCTTTAGCTCCTGTAGCATTTGTTGCTTTAAGTTTTGCATCACTTACAGTAATTTCTGAAGAATTAGCAATCACACTTTTTAATTTCTCCTGTTGAACTGCAAGTCCCAATGTCACATCATCAATAGATAGTGCACGAACAGCCCAAGAATTCTTCAGTGTAACTTTGATTTTATCGCCACGAGCAAATGGAATATCCGGACGTGCTACATCACCAGTAATAGTATGCTCAGCTAAATTTAATTCGCCAGTTCCTTCCTTAGTTGTAGCATCACTAATCTCACGATCTTGATCACTATCATTTGGAGTATCAGCTACATTATCAGTTAAAGTCAAATGTGCATCATCCCAATGATATAACACTAATACTTCAGGTAAAGTAACACGGAAATCCACGGAGCCGCTAATTGACTTAGCTTGCGCTGATACTGATGCTGCTAAAGCTGTTACTGCAAAAGCAGTTGGAAGTAATTTTTTTAACATATAAAAATCCTAAATTAAGGTAAATAAGTAAACGCTTTTTCAAGCTTAGATATTTTTGTAATTCTAATATAAAAAACATGCTATATAAATAGCAATCAATAATTTATTTAAAATTTAAGCAAATCTTTACATTTCCAGAATATCGTGAATTTAAACTATAGTGATTAAATACAAAATTTTCTGCAAATTCGACCGCTTGTTATAAGTGAATAGTTAGTGAATATCTTCAGCTAAGAAACCACCGCTTTGGTGTGCCCAAAGTTTGGCGTAAACACCGTTTTGTGCCAATAATTCTTCATGGCTGCCTTGTTCCACAATTTCACCTTTATCCAACACAATCAGTCTATCCATCGCCATAATGGTTGAAAGACGGTGAGCAATTGCCACTACCGTTTTGCCGTCCATTAACTCGGTTAAGTTTTCTTGAATTGCCGCTTCAACTTCTGAATCCAACGCACTGGTTGCTTCGTCCAATAATAGAATCGGCGCATCTTTTAACATCACACGTGCAATCGCAATACGCTGACGCTGGCCGCCGGAAAGTTTTACGCCTCTCTCCCCCACATGCGCATCAAAACCGCTTCTGCCTTTCGCATCTTGTAGATTCGGAATAAATTCCGCCGCTGCCGCTTTTTCTACCGCTTTCAACATTTCTTCTTCAGTTGCATTCGGGCGACCATAAAGTAAGTTTTCACGCACTGAGCGATGTAATAACGAAGTATCTTGCGTCACTAAGCCAATTTGTGAACGGAGGCTCTCTTGGGTAATATCACGTACATTTTGCCCATCAATCGTAATTGAACCGTCTTGAATATCGTAAAAACGTAGCAATAAGTTAGTGAGCGTGGATTTACCTGCACCGCTGCGTCCAACTAAGCCGACTTTTTCACCGGCTTTAATGGTTAATTCAAAATCTTTAAGCAACGGCTTTTTCGGATCATACGCAAAATTGACGTGTTCAAATTTAATTTCGCCTTTGCTAACTTCAAGCGGTTTTGCATCCGCTTTATCCACCACCGTATGCGGTTTTGATAAGGTTTGCATACCGTCTTGCACCGTACCTAAGTTTTCAAATAAACGAGCAAACTCCCACATAATCCATTGCGATAACCCTTTGATACGTAAAGCTAATGCGGTTGATGTGGCAATCGCCCCGGCAGTAACCAATTCAGCTCCCCAAAGCCATAATCCGATACCGGCGGTTGCGACAATTAAGCCGATACTCATCGCATTGGTAAGGGTTTCGATGACGGTGACCAGACGCATTTGTTTATGCACGGTAACCATAAATTCCTGCATTGATTCTTTCGCATAAGCCGACTCACGATTGCCATGCGAGAACAGTTTTACCGTCGCAATATTTGAATAAGCATCGGTAATACGACCGGTCATTAAGCTGCGTGCATCAGATTGTTCTTGTGCCGCTTCCGCCAATTTCGGTACGAAAATGCGGATCATCACCGCAAGGGCAATAACCCATAGAATAAACGGCACAAATAACCAACCGTCAAACTGTAATAAGATCACACTTGAGGTCGTTAAGTAAACCGCAACGTAAACCAACATATCCGCACAGGTCATAATCACATCACGCACGGCTAAAGCGGTTTGCATCACTTTCGCCGAAACTCGTCCGGCAAATTCGTCTTGATAAAAGCCCATACTCTGACCGAGCATTAAACGGTGGAAATTCCAACGCAAGCGCATTGGAAATACGCCTTGTAACGACTGGAAACGGATGCTACTCGCTAAAAAGACAAATAAAATCCCTAACAAGGCGATGCAAAACATCGTAATAATACTACCGCTTTTCTCCGTCCAAAGTTGCGCCGGAGAATATTGTGCTACCCAGTCAACCAATTCGCCCATAAATTGAAATAGTACTGCTTCGATAATCCCGACTGCCGCAACCAAGACGGTTAAAGCGATTAAATAACCACGCATGCCTTTGGTCGCTTCAAAAATAAACGGGATAATTCCCGCTTTGGGAGTTTTCGGCGGTGCATCCGGGTAAGTTTCTACCCTTGCTTCAAACCAACTGAAAATTTTGTCTAACATTTTACTTTCCTGAAAAAACTAAAAGACGCAATAGGCGTCTGTCAAAAATTAGCATAAATTTAAGAAGAAAAAGACGTAATAAAGATTACGCCTTTTTAAAGAATTATGGATTTAATAATTTATCATCAAGCGCTAAATCTTCGTTACGGTTTACGCCGATACCCTTGGCTAACACATCACGAGCGATTTGATGCGCTTCTTCAAGTGAATGCTCTTTATAAGAGCCGCATTGATATTCGTTTAATTCCGGAATTTTTGACACGTCCGGTACTTTATTTAAAGCATCTTCCATCGATTTTGTCCACGCCGAAACCACATCCGCTTCGCTTGGCGCACCGATTAACGACATATAGAAACCAGTACGGCACCCCATCGGCGAAATATCAATAATTTCTACACTTTCACTATTTAAATGATCACGCATAAAGCCGGCAAATAAGTGTTCCATCGTGTGAATACCACGTACCGGTAAAATATCAATATTTGGACGGCAAAAACGTAAATCGAATACGGTAATCGTATCGCCCTTCGGCGTCGTCATCGTTTTTGCAACACGCACTGCCGGTGCGTTCATACGAGTGTGATCAACTTTAAAGCTATCTAATAAAGGCATTTTTTACTCCAATTTAAAATTTAACGGGGGTACGATAATTACCCCATATTCTGAAATTATTCTGCGATTCCTTGATCCCATTCAGGTGCTTCTTGCGGAATCTTACGTTGCAATAAGAAATGGCGATTCGGTTTCGCTTGCGGCTGCACCACTCTACCCGATGGGGTAGAGAATTCAATACCGCCTTTTAATAACTGCGACATGGTGCCCGAATTCATACTCACTCCTTGTAAGCTAACATCCATGGTATAACCGGAAGCCGCCCAAAATTCGGTATTATTACGCACCAAATGTTGGTATTTACTTTCAATACTCAAGTGAATCATCACTCTGTCGCCTAATTCACTTAGATTTAAGCGTTTGACGATCCCCACTTGCATTCCTCGGTAAAGCACCGGTGCATCCGCTTCAATCCCACGCGCATCGCTGGTTTCTACTATGACAGGAAAACCATTCGCATAAATGGTTTTATTGGTATCAGTATCGCTTAAAGTAAATTGCGTTTTGCGATTGCCGTTCCCTGCATCTACATTAATGTAGTTTTGTAACGCCGCATCAATATTTTTAACACCGCTAGTGGTAATTTCCGGTGAAATTGCACTAAATCGGCTGCCTTCTTTCGCCACCAAAGCATAATATTGGCTATCAATGTAAGCGGTCGCTTTTATCTGTTTCTTTGCATTTTGCAGTTCAAGCGATTCAATCTGTCCAATGGTTAAGCCCATATATTTGATGTCCATACCTTTTGACAGTTTGGAAGCATCTTTGGCGATTAAGGTAATACGGGTATTACCCGAAGTCGCTTTCGCTTGGCTGGCATATAAGGTTTTATCGCCTTTCATGCCGCCGTTATCAAAACTGATTGCACCTTTCAAAGTTCGCATAAGCGGTGCGGCTTGTACATTTAAGCCTTGCATAGAAAGCTCGGCAGAAACCGCCGGTTCAATCCAAAAACGACTTTTCTCACTAAGCAAATGACGATATGCCGGTTCCACAAACAAATCGACTTCGAATTGACTTTTTTGCGGACGTACTTTCAGCACTTCACCGATTTGGAAATTTCGATAAAGCACCACCGAGCCTTTATCAATACCGGACAAATCGTTAGCCGATAAGGTTAAGGTTGTCTTTTTATGATCATCGATAATACCGGCTTCGGCACTTTCAACATCTTTATAAAGCGGATATTGTTTTTTAGCCTCGCCTTGAGCTTTGTCCGTTAATAAGCGAATACCGCCTTTTAGCCAATCACTTGGAGAACCCGCTTGTACTCTCATTCCGTCTAAACCAACCGATACGTCTAAGTTTGAAATAGCAACAAATTTACTGTTACCGGCGACCAAATGGCGATACGGTGGGTAAATAATGCCTTGGAAAGTCACTCCTTCCAACGTTAAAGTACGTTTCAGTAATTCACCGATTTGTACATCGTTATAGTAAATACCCTGCCCTTGATCAACACTATATGATTGCGGTGCGCTAAAAGTTAAAGCCAGTAAATTCGGACGAGAAAGTAGATAATCCGCTTCCTTTTGCACCTCAAAATCAAGTTTCGGCTCCCCCTTACCGGCATCAATATCGAAATAAATACCGCGTAACAATTCTCCGACTTTACTAAGTTGCTCTTTGTTTAAAGCAAACTTAGGCTCTTTAAGTAAAATTTTAGTACCGCTGTTAAATAAATTTACATGATTCGGATCAATTAACAACGTACCGCGAATCATACCTTTCTCTAACGGTTTATTCTCCGTATTTACTTCTTTTTCCTCTGCGGGAGCTGATAAAGCTAAACTTGAAAGCACTCCGACTTGAATATTTTGGTAGAAAACCGGCGTTTCATTTACTTTTAAATTCTGCATAATCGGGAGAGTAATATTAATCGGTTTACCTCGTTGCGCCGATTTTAAACTTTCGTATAAGGTAAATTTTTGTCCCTGATCCGCTACAACCGATTCTTCAGGCGAATCAAAAGCTACTGCTCCCTGAACTACCGAAGCAATGCTATCGACATTTACCGATACGCCGGATAAACCGATATTCGCATTAATTCCGCTAATGTTCCAAAAATGACTGTCTTGCTTGACTAAATTGGCATATTTTTTATCAATAACAACGTCAATTTCCACTTTCTTTTGATCAGCGGTAAAACGATAATCCGCAATACTGCCCACCGGTACTTTACGGAAGTAAACGCTCGCTCCAACCGTAATTGAACCGAGATCATCCGATATTAAACGGATCAATAAATCGCCGTCCGTTACCGATACCGTCGGCGGTTCTTCCTCCGCAATAAATTCGTTGGCAGTTTTTCCTTCTCCCGGAAGCAAGGTAATATAGTTACCGGAAACTAAGGCATCCAGTCCTGACACGCCGGCAATCGAAGCACTTGGTTTTACCAACCAAAATTTAGTTTGCTCTCGTAATACCGCCTTTGCTTCGGGATTCACCTCCGCTTGTACTTCCACTTTTTTAAGATCTTCGACAAAATAGACCTTCTTCACTTGCCCAATCTGCAAACCTTGATAACGAATTACGGTTTTACCTGCGGTTATGCCGTCACCTTCGTTAAAACGAATCGTGATCATTTCGCCCTGTTCTTTAAGAATTTGGAAAAATAACAAGCCGCCAATCACAAAAGCTACGATTGGTAATAACCAAAAAGGTGAAATTTTTCGAGGCAGTCTGACTTTCGCCTCTACAGGCTGTGAAATATTATCTGTCATTAAATTGGGATCTCTTTCAGATAGCGGTCGTTTTTATGAAAAATTTTACAAAATCAACCGCTTAATTTCATATCCTTTAGATAACACAAAACCGAAGGTTTAAAAAAACCTTCGGTATATGTCTGCTTTATATTGAACGATAAGATAAATTATTTTTTATCTTTTGAAGAATCACAATGTGAAATGTCGCTACATTTTGCATAAAGATATAAACTGTGTGTCGCTAATTTCATACCGTGCTGTTCACTGATTTCACGCTGACGACGTTCAATATCCGGATCCTTAAACTCAAACACTTTACCGCAATCCATACAAATAATGTGATCATGCTCATGATCAACATTTAATTCAAAGACCGCTTTATTTGCATCAAAGTTATGGCGAAGTAAAATACCTACTTCTTCAAATTGGTTTAATACGCGATAAACCGTTGCCAAACCAATATCAGAACCCTGTTCTAACAAAATTTTATAAATATCCTCAGCAGAAAAATGTTGCATATCTTCACGATGTTGCTGCATTAATGCAAGGATAGTTAAGCGAGGTTCAGTGACTTTTAACCCCACACTTTTAAGAAGTTTTGCATTTTCTTCAGACATAACTTGTTACCTTTCATCTTTTGTATTCATTATGCTAATTGATCTAAGCACATCTCATCAAAGATCTGTTTACACCAACGGTTTACACGCTCACCGGTTAATTCTGGTTGGCGATCTTCATCAATACATAAACCAACAAATGTATTCTCATCCACTAATGCTTGCGATACTTCAAAACTATAGCCTTCAGTCGGCCAATGTCCGACAATTACACCGCCGTTTTGCTCAACCACATCACGAATGGTACCCATCGCATCACAGAAATATTCCGCATAGTCTTCTTGGTCACCGCAACCGAAAATACCGATTACTTTACCGCTAAAATCAATTTCTTTTAAAGTCGGCATAAAATCATCCCAATCCGCTTGAGATTCGCCGTAATACCACGTCGGAATACCTAAAAGTAAGAAATCGTAAGCTTCAATATCTTCTTTCGCGCTTTTTGCAATATCGCGCACATCAATTAAATTCGCACCGATTTCTTTTTGAATCATTTTTGCAATATTTTCTGTATTACCAGTATCGCTACCGTAGAATAAACCTACTACTGCCATTTGAATTTACCTATTTCTCTCTAATCAGTCTGATTATGAATATAATCATTTAAAATAATTTCGATTAACTGCCCGCGTGTCACTCCACGTTGAGACGCTTCATCCTCAAGCATCCGAACTAAATCCGCATGTAATTTTAATTCAACACGCTTCAACCCGGACGAACGATCTCGCTTAAGTTGATTACGTTTATTAATACGAACTTGTTGTTCTCGACTTAACGGATTGGTTCGTGGTCGCCCAACTTTTGGCACGGTTGCGAACAGATCTAAGGTTATACAATCTGCATCCTGTTTTGCCATTTGTTCCACACGAAAAGATATTTGCCTATCATTTCAATAGACAAGTCTAATTGAGAATGAGAAGCTACTTACTAATAGGGTGCCACTATATCACACTAATTTAATCTTGAAAATTGTACACCCCAAATTTAATCCGGATTTTCAAAACTTTCCGTAACGATTATTATTCTTTATTTAAGATTACAAAAAAGCCGAAATCCGCCCGCTTGTTATTCCTTAATATCGGCAAAAGTTGCGTTTAGCAAACCAGCCAAATCTTGCGGTGCCAATTCCACGTCTAGGCCTCGCTTACCGCCGGATACAAACATCGTTGCAAACTGTTGTGCGGAGCTGTCAATCACCGTGGTTAAACGTTTTTTCTGCCCTAGCGGGCTAATTCCTCCTAGCAAATAACCGGTCGTTTTCTGGGCGATATCTTTATCCGCCATTTCCACTTTTTTCACGCCGAGCGCACTTGCCGCACGTTTTAAATTCAACGTATGCGAAACCGGCACAACCATCACCGCTAATTTTTTCTGATCGCCGTTTTCCGCTACCAATAAGGTCTTAAATGTTTGGTTTGCATCAATACCTAATTTTTCCACCGCTTCTTGCCCGAAATTAGTGTTATTCGGATCATGTTCATAAGGATGAAGCGTATGTGCAATTTTTTGTTTTTTTAATAAATTTATTGCCGGGGTCATTAGTTTTTCCTCTTAAAAATATGTACAATTGTTACTTTTGTGTGTGCGTTACGCTAAAAAATCAAGCGTATAAAAAAGGAGCAACTCACCTATGTCGAATTCCATTACATCAGATATCCGTTTAGCGATTGCCGCTGATTTTACCTTGTCATCAAAATTACTTGAAGCATTAGCTGAGTGTGATTTGCGCTTAGACAATATTTCTGCAATCGAAATCGAGCCGTTCGGTGAAGAACAATCACTTTATATGGGCAGTAAAGCAATCGAGCAAATTGCGCTTGATGAAGTAAATTGGGCGGATTTCAGCCACGTTTTGTTTGCCGGCAAAATGGCACAAGCCGAAGTTTTAGCACAAGCGGTGCAAGCCGGTTGTATTGTACTCGATCTATACGGCATCACGGCATTAATTGCCAATGTGCCGGTAATCGTGCCAAGCGTCAATGACGAAGCTATTACCAACTTACGTGAACGCAATATCGTTGCACTGGCTAACCCGCAAATTTCACAATTAGCCTTAGCCCTCAAACCATTCTTAGCTCAACCGTTAAGCCATATTTTTGTCACTTCATTATTACCGGCGGCGTATTTCGGTGATGAAAAAGTTAAGGAACTTGCCGGACAAACCGCACGTTTGTTAAACGGCATTCCGTTTGATGAAAATGCGGAACGTATCGCATTCGATACCGTGCCGGCAAACGTGCAAGGCGAAGAGAAAAACTTACCGTTCTCTCGAGTTTTCGAATTACAACTTGCAAAAGTTTTACCGAATTTAACCGCTTCCACCACCTTCCATTCGGTGCAAACACCGGTCTTCTACGGTATTTCGCAAATGGTTACTTTACATTCGGAATATCAATTGGACGTTGATAGCGTTAGCGCAGAATGGCAACAACAAAATTGCTTACATTTCCATGAAGAAAGCGTAATGACACCGGTTAAAAACGGGGAAAACGAAGAAGAAAATAAACTTCAAATCAGCCAATTATTGGCAAAATCGGAAAATGAAGTGCAATTCTGGTCTGTTGCTGACGAACAGAAATTCAGTCTAGCGTTTTTAGCGGTTCAATTACTCAACTTAGTGTTGGAATATTAACTTTATCCGCTGCGGAACGTAAAATCGTTCCGTAGTTTCTTTCTTTTACCTGAGGTTTTTATGTTAGAACGTTTGTTCCAATTATCCGAAAAAGGCTCTAATGCCAAAACGGAAATCGTGGCGGGGATTACTACTTTCTTCACCATGGTTTATATCGTATTCGTCAATCCGTCTATTCTCGGTGTAGCGGGAATGGATACTCAAGTGGTTTTCGTCACCACCTGTTTAATTGCGGCATTCGGTACGATTGCAATGGGCTTATTCAGTAATCTTCCTATCGCACTCGCACCGGCAATGGGCTTAAATGCGTTTTTCGCCTTTGTGGTGGTACAAAAATTAGGTTACTCATGGCAAGTGGGTATGGGTGCTATTTTCTTAGGCTCGGTCGGCTTATTCTTATTAACCGTTTTCCAAATTCGTTATTGGTTTATGTCAGCGATTCCGCTCGGTTTACGTGTCGGTATCGGTGCGGGTATCGGCTTATTTATCGCCCTTATCGGCTTTAAAAATATGGGATTAGTAGTCGCAAATCCAGCTACGTTAGTCGCTTTGGGTGATCTGCACGATCCGAAAGTGTTAATGGGCATCTTAGGCTTCTTTATTATCGTAGTACTTGCTTCTAAAGGCTTTCACTCCGGCGTATTAATTTCTATTGCCGTTATCACAACTTTAGCACTCATTTTTGATCCGGCGGTAAGTTTTAACGGCGTCATGTCTATGCCGCCGAGTTTAGATGCGGTAGTCGGCCAAGTAGATATTGCCGGCGCATTAGATGTCGGTTTACTCGGTATTATTTTCTCCTTTATGTTAGTAAACTTATTCGACTCGTCAGGTACATTAATTGCGGTAACCACCAAAGCCGGTTTTGCCGATAAACAAGGTCGCTTCCCACGTATGAAACAAGCCTTATTAGTGGACAGTACCGCTGCAATGGCCGGTTCATTTATGGGTACTTCGGCAATCAGTACTTATATTGAGAGCGGCTCAGGCGTATCGGTCGGCGGTCGTACCGGTTTAACCGCTGTTACCGTAGGTATCTTATTCTTATTAACCATTTTCTTCTCACCGCTTGCAGGGGTAGTTCCGGCTTATGCAACCGCCGGTGCGTTGGTTTTTGTAGGGATTTTAATGGCTTCAAGTTTAATTGAAGTGAAATGGGACGACTTAACCGAAGCGACCCCTGCGTTTATCACTACCGCAATGATGCCGTTTACTTATTCCATTACCGAAGGTATCGCATTCGGCTTTATTTCATATTGCGTGATGAAAGCCTGTACCGGTCGTTGGAAAGAAATCAATCCGTCCGTTGCGGTAGTATCGTTACTATTTATCGCCAAATTCGTTTGGGTTGGCTAATCTCACTTAACCACGGAATACGTTAAAAACACGGATTTTGTTAAAAACATACAAAATCAGACCGCTTGTTTTATCAATGTATTCCGTATTTTAAAGGAAAATACTATGCAAAAACTTCTTTTTATCTTCAATTCCGCCCCGTACGGCAACGAATCTTTCTTTAGCGGTTTACGCTTAGCATTACAAATCCAAGAACAGCATAAAGCGCAACTTAAGCTATTCTTAATGTCCGATTCGGTTACCGCAGGTTTAAGAAAACAGAATCCGTCCGAAGGCTATAATCTGCAACAAATGTTGGAAATTCTCACCGCACAAGGTGCCACAGTTAAACTTTGCAAAACCTGTATTAATGCGCGAGGTATGACTGAGTTGCCGCTTGCGGACGGTGTAGAAGTCGGAACCCTGATTGAGCTTGCAGACTGGACGATGGAAGCGGATAAGGTCTTAAATTTCTAATGCAACATTTTGATGTCGTCATTATCGGAGCCGGTGCCGCCGGCTTATTTTGTGCCGCCCAACTCGGACAAGCGGGCAAAAGTGTTGCGGTACTGGATTCCGGAAAAAAAATCGGACGTAAGATTTTAATGTCCGGCGGCGGTTTTTGTAACTTTACCAACTTAGAAGTTACGGCAAACCATTACCTTAGCCAAAATAAACACTTTGTAAAATCGGCGCTGGCTCGTTATACCAACTGGGACTTTATCGCCTTAGTGGCGCAATACGGGATTAGCTATCACGAAAAAGAATTAGGGCAACTATTCTGTGACGAAAGCTCGCAACAAATTGTCGATTTACTGCAAGCGGAATGCGATAAAGGCAAGGTGAAAATCTTTTTACGACAAGCGGTCATTTCTGTCGAAAAATTTGCAAATAATTTCCAAATTCAGACCGCTAGTGAAACCTTTGAAACCGAGCATTTAGTCATTGCTACCGGCGGTTTGTCTATGCCGGCGTTAGGCGCAAGCCCGTTCGGTTATAAAATTGCCGAACAATTCAATATTCCGGTCATTCCGCCACGAGCAAGCCTTGTTCCTTTTACTTGGAAAGACTCGGACAAACATTTTGCTACACTTTCCGGCATTGCGTTACCGATTCGTGCCACTTGCAGGCAGCAAAGTTTTAGCAATCAAATGCTATTTACTCATCGAGGTTTATCCGGCCCGGCAATTTTGCAAATTTCTAATTATTGGGACTTGGGTGAAACGGTAGAAATTGATTTGTTACCTTCCGATGATATTTCGATAATCTTAAGCGAATTGCGTCAATCTTCTCCGAAATTACAGTTAAAAACCGTACTAACTCGTTATTTACCGAAAAAATTAGTCGAGCTTTGGTTGGAACAAGGTGATTTCAAAGATAATGTGATGGCTCAGTTAAGCAAAGCGGAATTAAACCAGTTAGATCAATTGATTCACCATTGGCAATTTTTACCCAACGGAACGGAAGGCTATCGTACCGCCGAGGTTACAATGGGTGGTGTGGATACCGATTTTATTTCGTCAAAAACGATGCAAGCGAAACACACAGAAGGGCTTTATTTTATCGGTGAAGTGCTAGATGTGACCGGCTGGCTCGGCGGCTATAATTTCCAATGGGCGTGGTCGTCCGCTTTTGCTTGTGCGGAAGCGATTATTGAAAAATAGTCTTTATTAATTTACCACGGAATACACGGAGAACACCGGTGTTTGATGTGGAAATAAATGTGACATAAGGTAAAAATAAAGCGACCTCAAGCCAAACCCGCTAAAACAAAAAACGGAAGCTGATTTCTCAACTTCCGTTTTTTGTTTTAAGCCTTTAATTAACGAGCACGGAAAATAATACGCGCTTTGCTTAAATCGTATGGCGTCATTTCTACCGTTACTTTATCACCGGTTAAAATACGAATATAGTTTTTGCGCATTTTACCTGAAATATGTGCGGTAACAACGTGACCGTTCTCTAATTCCACACGAAACATTGTATTTGGTAAGGTTTCTAAAATTGTACCTTGCATCTCAATGCAATCTTCTTTAGCCATTGATTCCTCTTTAATTAGGGTTTGGATATAAATAAAAAAACGGGACTTATTATACTCTCATCAGCCTAAATTACAATCACTTCCCAATGATTACTTGTGCCGAAACACTCGTCGTTTCGAATGAAAACGCCGGGTTTGCGTTTTAGGCGAAATTAGCGGTAGTTTTACCGGAGTATGAATGATGGCACTCTTACGGCGAAAGAAATAGTGGTAACTGCTGGCAAGCAAGCCGCCGGCTAACACTAAAATAATTAACTGCCCGTATAATTGATGAAAAATGCGCTCTACTTTACTTTTCGTCGTTTGTCCGTACTGCGCATCAAAAGTCACGCGTAAAAAACCGACCAAATCTTGCTGAGAAAAAATCGGCTCGACAATTTGTTGAGTAACCGGTTCCTCATCTTGCTGAATCAGCGATTTAAATTCTAACGCATTCCGGCTTTGTGCAATCAAAGTTCCGGAAGGCGAATATAAATTAGCATCAATCACAAAATCTTCTTTTGAAAAGGCATCCAACGCCTCTACCAAGTCTTCGCTTTTCACGTTACGAACCAACATCATAGAAAATAGGTTCGCTTGCTGCCGCACCAATAAATGCGAAAGATTGGAAACTTGGTTCACGCTCGCCAATTGCGAACCTAATTTAAACTGATTGATACCGCTTAAAATCACACTCACAATCATTACGCATAACACGCTGATACCGGCAAGTAAGCCGATTTTCATTAATTTTTCACGAGTTAAATACATAGATTAATTGCTAATACCTAATTGATAATAGATAATTCGAAAATACATTATCTATGCAGCACTCGAAAAAGTCTATTAAAAAGAGAATATTATGCCAAACACGATTTTTATCTTCGCTAAACGTCTGACAGAACAGCAAATCTCTCAATTTGTGGCGGACACCGATTCGATATTACTAAAACAAGCGGTCTATTTAAGTTATGACATTGCATTTTTCGAGACAAATTTAACCGCTTGCGATTTACGAGAAGCGGCAAGCCAAATAGCAGCGGATGTGGCGGATTTGGCAATTGTACCCAATCTTACGGAAGCAGGCTTATTAGTGATGGATATGGACTCCACTGCGATTAAAATCGAGTGTATTGATGAAATTGCCAAACTTGCCGGCGCCGGTGAAATTGTTTCGGCGATTACCGCTCGGGCGATGCGAGGCGAGTTGGATTTCGAACAAAGTTTACGTAAACGGGTCGGTACTTTGGAAAATGCACCGGAAAGCATTTTGCAAACCGTACGAGAAAAGCTACCGCTAATGGACGGTTTTGAGCAAATGGTCGTCGAATTAAAAGCACACGATTGGAAATTGGCGATTGCTTCGGGTGGTTTTGATTATTTCGCCGACTATTTAAAAGAAAAATATCAATTGGATTATGCGGTTTCCAATCAATTGGAAATTATTGACGGCGAATTAACCGGTGTGGTGCTGGGTAAAGTGGTGGATGCACAATATAAAGCGCAAACTTTAACCAAATTGGGCGAACAATTTCATATTCCACAAACTCAATGGGTTGCAATTGGTGACGGGGCAAACGATTTACCGATGATCAAAACCGCTGCACTCGGTGTTGCGCTACACGCTAAACCAAAAGTTCAAGAACAAGCGAAATTTGTGATAAACTTCGGTGACTTAAGCGCATTATGCGTTTTACTTAATGCGAAAAATCTTTATGTCTAATCCGACTACGGCGAATGATGATAATAGTTGCCGTAGTTTCAATAATGAGGAATAAAAAATGCCGTCTTTTGATATTGTTTCTGAAATTACCATGCACGAAGTGCGTAATGCGGTGGAAAATGCCAACCGTGTATTAAGCACACGTTATGACTTCCGCGGCGTTGAAGCGGTTATTGAGCTTAACGAAAAAAACGAAAGTATTAAATTAACCAGCGAATCCGATTTCCAATTAGAGCAATTAATCGAAATTTTAATCGGTTCTTGCGTAAAACGCGGAATCGAACACAGTTCGTTAGATATTCCGAGCGAAGCGGAACATCACGGTAAACTTTACTCAAAAGAAGTTAAGCTCAAACAGGGTATCGAAACCGAAATGGCGAAGAAGATCACTAAACTGATCAAAGATTCAAAAATTAAAGTGCAAACTCAAATTCAGGGCGAGCAAGTACGCGTAACCGGTAAATCTCGTGACGATTTACAAGCGGCGATCCAATTGGTAAAAGGAGCGGAACTTGGTCAGCCGTTCCAATTTAACAACTTCCGTGACTAATGATGAATAAATAAGCGGTCAAATTTAACCGATCTTTTGTAAATTCAATGAGGTGAAATATGTCAGACGAGCCAAAAGGGTGGTTTAAAAAAGCACTTGCCAAATACGACAAATTTTGTGAAGAACTCGGTGTAAACCAAGGTGCTTGCCGTGGCTGCGTGCCGGTGGTGAAATTCGATCCGGAAAAAGAACCGAAAGCAACAAAATCACAAGATAAAAATGCGACAGAACAGCACTCAAGCTAGTCCTACTACTAAATCCTCCCTGACTAATTTTAGCGGGGAGGATTTTTTTATTCAGTGGCTTTTTGATAATAGCGAAAAATTTCTTACTTTCATTCTGGAGAAAATGTATGGCGCTCACGGCACAATTTTCAGCATTGTTTGAACGCAGTTTACAAGCTTACTGCGAAGAACGTTCTTTAAATCCAACTCAATTATCCGATCAACAATGGTATCAGCTGGTGGCACAAGTCGCGCACCAAGCCGCTTTGCAATTTTTCCCGAAAAACGCACCGCTTGTTGATACTCGCAAAGTCAATTACCTTTCAATGGAATTCTTAGTCGGGCGCTTACTCGGTAATAACTTACAGAATCTCGGCGTATATCAATATGTGGTAGATGAAGTGGCGAAATACGGCAAAACATTGGTCGATATTTTAGAACAAGAAACTGATCCTGCTTTCGGTAACGGCGGTTTAGGACGCTTAGCCGCCTGCTATTTAGACTCAATGGCAAGCCTTGCTCAACCAGCAGTAGGCTACGGTTTACATTATCAATACGGCTTATTCAAACAAAGCTTTGATTGGGCGGGCAGACAACATGAAGAAGGCGATGCGTGGGGACGTGATTTCTTCCCTTTACAGTCACATCGTGCGGATTTCCGCCAACCAGTCGGCTTTGCCGGTGAAGTTCGTCATATTGCCGGCGATAAATACGAATGGCAACCGGCATGGACAATTTACGGTGAAGCGTTTGATTTACCGGTAGTCGGTTATAAAGGCGTACAACAACCGTTACGCTTATGGCAAGGCTATAGTGAAACCGCTTTTGATTTAGCCAAATTCAATGACGGCGATTATTTAGATTCGGAATCAATGGTAATTGATGCGTCAAAAATTACCAAAGTGCTTTACCCGAACGATAACCATCAAAACGGTAAAGAATTACGCTTAATGCAACAATATTTCCATTGTGCTTGTTCGGTAGCGGATATTATCAAAAATCACTTAGCTAAAGGCAGAACTCTCGACCAATTAGCGGAATTTGAAGTGATCCAATTAAATGACACCCACCCCGCAATCGCGATTCCTGAATTAATGCGCTTATTACTCGACCAATACGGTTACAGCTGGGAAAAAGCGTGGTCAATCTGTTCAAAAGTATTCGCTTATACCAACCACACCCTGTTACCGGAAGCGCTAGAACAATGGGATCAAAACCTTGTTGCTAAATTATTGCCTCGTCATTTGATCATCATTGAACGCATTAATCTTGAGCTTTACCAACAAGTCAAAGCTTGCTTTACAGAAGATGAATTAGCCAACGTATGGGACGAAACGGCAATCATCGCCAATAATCGTGTGCGTATGGCTAACCTTTGCGTGGTCGGTTCATTTGCGGTTAACGGTGTGGCACAAATTCACTCGGATTTAGTGATTAGCGATTTATTCCCTGCTTATGCCAAATTATTTAACGGCAGATTCCACAATGTGACGAACGGTATCACCCCACGCCGTTGGATCCGTCAAGCTAACCCGTTATTAAGCGCATTACTCGATCAACATATTGAAGGCGACTGGACACAAAATTTAGAGCTGTTACGCCAAATTGAACCGCTTGCAGAAAATTCAGCATTTCAGACCGCTTACGCAGAGATTAAGCAACAAAATAAACAGGCGCTGGCACAAGTAATTGAGGAAACACTGGGTATTCAAGTGAATCAAAATGCGATCTTTGACGTACAAATTAAACGTTTCCATGAATATAAACGTCAACACCTCAATTTATTGAATATTATTGCTACTTATCAAGAGCTGAAAGCCAATCCGGATATGCCATTCGTGCCGCGCGTCTTTATTTTTGCCGGTAAAGCCGCACCGGGTTATTTTATGGCGAAGCAAATTATTCAAGCGATTAATAATGTGGCGCACGTCATCAATAACGATCCGGAAATGCAAGGTAAATTACAAGTGGCGTTTTTACCGAACTACAGCGTAAGTTTAGCGGAAAAAATCATTCCGGCGGCAGATGTTTCCGAACAAATTTCCCTTGCAGGTAAAGAAGCCTCCGGTACCGGTAATATGAAATTAGCCCTAAACGGTGCAATTACCTTAGGTACGCTTGACGGTGCGAATGTGGAAATTGCCGAATTTGCCGGCGAGGAAAATGTCGTGATTTTCGGTCATACGGTAGAATCCGTACGTGAATTACGAGAAAAAGGTTATGTTTCTCGTGAATACTACGAACAAGATGAAGTATTACGTAAAGCGATTGATGCATTAGCGGACGGCTCATTTGCCGGCGGTAATCAAGAAATCTTCGAACCATTGGTTTATGATTTGCTAAACAAAGACTATTTCTGCGTATTGGCCGATTTTGCCAGCTACCGTGAAGCACAACAAGAAGTTGCAAAACGTTACCAAAATCAGACCGCTTGGTTAAAATCAACGATTCTGAATACCGCTCGTCTTGGCACTTTTAGCTCAGACCGTTCAATTCGTGATTACCAAACAAGAATTTGGAAAAGATAACGAAAAAAGTAACCCTCGCCCCTTGTGGGCGAGGGTCGATTTTTCTTCGTTTAGAAGAAAATTAACTATACCCCATCATTCTTAATAAACTACGAGTATATTCAATCGCTTCACTACGATTCGCCACACCGATTTTTTGATATAGATTACGAATATGCGTTTTAATCGTAGTTATCGCTACCACCAATTCCTGTGAAATTTGTTCGTTACTGTAACCTGAATAAATTAAACCGAGCACCTGCCATTCTCTCGCGGTAAGCGGGCTAATTTTAAGTAACTCCGGTACTTGTGGATTCCTCAACAAGTTAGCGACAAATTCTTCATCAAAATGCGCAAATTTATGGCGATTGTGCTGGTTAATACTCCGCAAAATAAACTGCGCTTTGTGGGTCGAAAGTTCATCCAACACATTGATTTGTAACAACTGACGGATTTGCTGCGCCATCAAATCACCTTCAATCACAAAAGCACTGATAAAATTGGTTTGTTGGGTTAGATTTAACGCTCGAATCAAATCTTTTTGTGCAAGATCCATTCTACCTTGGCGATAAAACACTCGGTTACGCAAAATCAGCGCTCGTTGCGTATCGCTGATTAAATTAAAGGTTGCAGAAGTTTGTAACAGACTATTCAAAATATTCAACGCTTGTTCAAAGTTATCTTGTAGCAAATAACAACGAGCGATATTACGCCATTGACGTTGTAAAAAGTGATTATTGTCTTGTTCCGGAAAACTAACTTGCGTCAACCAGCTTTCTAAATGCGACTTATCATCACTGATTTGCCAATACAGCATTTGTACTTCGTCAAAAGTTGAACGCCAATCCCAATGCACCGCCTGAGCAATAATTAAATTGCGACATTGTTCTATCAAACGTCCGGCATTATTTAAATCGCCTTTAGTCAGCGAAACCTTTGCCAACAATGCCAAACAATGCGCTTGCTCGCCCTCTTTTTCTAAGACTTCAATACCGGCATTCGCCATCGCTTCCGCTTGATCTAAATGATGCCATTCCCACAAGATTTGTCCTTTTAAACGCAATAGAAATTCATGCATCGGAATTTGGTGTAAATGCTGCGCTTGTAAAGTGGTATCTTTTAGCAAATCATAGGCAGACTGCCAAAAGCCCTGTGCCGATAAAATTTCCGCTTGTTGCAGCTTCGACCATAACCATTGATGATAGGCCCTTTGCTCTAATGCCATTTTCTCCACTTTCTGCATTTGAACTAAGCCTTCTTTCAGATAGCCTCGACAATGTTGTGCTTCTCCAATAATGGAATTTGCAACAATTTGCGCATAACCGAAATCAGACGACAGATGAACAAGCGCCTGTTTTGCTAAATTATAGGCCTGCTCATCATTACCTTCATTAATTGCTACCTGTGCTTTTAGTGCATCAAAACGTGCTTGTAAATCAGCAACAAGCGGTTGATTTGGCTGAAATTTTTGCAAAATACCCGATACTTCTTGATGGCGGTGCTGGCTCTGTGCAAGCCACGCTTTTAACAGCACTAAGTTTGAGTCTTGCCAAAGTTGCTGCGCTGAAAGTAATGCCAAACAGTCTTCCAATAACTTAAGCTGACCTTGATGAAATAAAGACCAACCATGTTCTTGTAAAATGGTATAAAGCGTTTGAGAATCTTCCAACATCTGCGCATGATAAAGCGCCTCGGATCCATAGCCTAATTTCAGCCACATCATCGCTGCAATTTTATGTAGCTCTTGCCATTCACAAGGCAGTTCTAAACGACAACTTTGCGCAAGATAAGATGCTAAAATCGGATGAAATTTCCACCAAATTTCACCATCGTCATGCAATATCCGTTGAATAAAAAGCCCTATTTTTTCTAATTCATCGAGCTTTTTCACACCGTTTTCATCTTTGGTTAAAGCGAGTATCAATTTTTCATTCATCGAACGTAAAATCGCACAGCGTTGCATAAATAACTTAATTTCCGGCTCAACGTAATGGAATACTTCTTCATTCAGATAATCGGCAATATGTTGTTGATTAAGCTTGGCAAATAATTTTTCCGGAGAACGCAATAATTCAGGATTTTGCTTCACTGCAAAACTGACTAATTGCAATGCCGTTGCCCAGCCTTCAACCCGATCACAAAGCGAAAATACCTCATCATCTGTAAGTGGTTCATTAAATTTTAACGCTAAAAATTGACGAGTTTCGGTCGGCGTGAATGCCAGCTGATGCACATCAATTTCTAATAGTTGTTCATGAATTCGTAAATTGGTAATACTTAACGGAGGGGTTAAACGTGATAAGACAATCAAGCTCATTGTCTGCGGCTGATGCTTTAACCAAAAACGAAGTGCATCGTGAATTTCGCTATTTTCAATATGATGATAATCATCTATCACTAGGTAGAAATGGCTACGTACCTGAGAAAGTTGAATAAGTAATTGGGAAAAATAATCAACTAGATTATTTTGATAAGTGATACCGGCAAAAGACAAATCAGTCGCATGAGAAAGTGCAGCAGTAAAATAAGCGGAGAATTGCTCTGCTTTATTATCACTTTCATCAAGTGAATACCAGCCGATACGCTGATTCTTTGTCAGTTGTTTTTCTTTCCATTGACAAACCAATGTCGTTTTACCATATCCTGCCGGTGCAATCACAAGTGTCATCGGATAAAATTCCGCTTTATTTAATTCATTTAATAAAGATGTTCGCTCAATCGTTTCATTATCTTTAGTAGAACGATTAGCTTTACTGGAAATCAATTTTGTCGGAATTAATCTTGAAAACGTTTGTTGCATCTTGCCTCCACTACATAATATAAATAGATTCTAACAATTTTCCGGTTCTCTGGATAGCGGATATAAAAAAGCCACTGAGAGCAAGGACACCCTCAATGGCAAAAGATAAAATGAAAAAAACATCTATTTTTTGGAGGAAACTTGTTTTAAGAAAATCTGACGAGGTGCAGTAAGTCCCAATTGTTCTGCTTCATTCACTAAATTCATCGCTTTATTGATATCGTTATTTTTAAGCGCCGTCATAACTGCTTCATTAAAATATTGTTCCGTAGTTTTCTCTACAGATTTCAATTTTGCATTTTTTTGTGTATTTTTAACCGCTTTCGCTTCCATTCCAACTGGTTGAGAAGCTGTCGGTTTTGCTTCAAATAATGCCCCGCCATTAGCCACATTACCTAAACCGACAAATTGAGTACTCTGAATACCATCTACATTAATTTGAATTTGTCCTGAATTAGTGTGCTTTACCAGTAAATCCGCAATTGCAGGCGGTTGGTTACCTTTTGCTTTTTCATATAATTTCACTGGATGAGTAAATGTCGTTTGTCCTGCGAGATCTTTTTCAGTGGTGTAGATCAGTAAATAAATAAAATCTTGTCCGGTTGCCGGCGTTAAACTTAATTCCGCTTGAATTTGCCCGCCTTCAAAGCCTCGTTCTTCCACAACTTTAAATTGCGAAGCGGGGTATGTTAGCGACTCATTAAAATTCGCATCCAGAACTAAGATATTCGGTACAAAAATATGGTCATTATCCACCACCAAACTACTCACTTTGATCTTGAGTGTACCTTGATTTGCCGGAATTTTATAACCGATTACCGCACTATTTGTGCCTGCCAGCGTTTGGCTAAATGTACGGATTTGTTTTTCTGAAAGTTCATTAACAATCTTTTGTGAGAAAGTCACATCTTGCCAACCAAAACGACTTAGTTCTGTTTTTGACGGTGTCGCTGCCATAGCAACCGATGCAAATAAAACACTTGATAAAAATGCTGCAATTTTGGTTTTCATAAATGCCTCTCTAAAAAATTATCTTTTACATCGTATAAAGGGGCGTAATACATACGCCCCAAATGGCTCAATTACCACCATGCTTCAAATTGAACACCGCCGATAAACTCGCCGTCTTTCGCTTTATAACCAGCGTCTGTACGATGTGCCGTGTTAAATTTGTCATTCCAGTGTGCGTAAGTGCCGAATACACGGATTGCAGGGCGAGCCCAAATGCTACTACCCGCTTGCCATTGTTGCGCAATAGTGTATTTCATCAGATCATTTTTCTGACCGCTTGCTTGATCTTTAATACGGTCATAACCCACTTCTAATAAGGTACTCATTGTATCGCTCCATTTATACATTGGGCGAACACCCGCAGAGTACCAAGTCTTACCTCGTTTATTATCTAAGTCTGTTTTTTCGTAGATTAACGCATACATTACTTCTACTTTATCGCTTGCTTGTACAACACCTTGGTTAATTAAACGAAGCATATCGCCTTTATTATTCGCAGAACCGCCTTGTGAATGACCGGTACTCCATGATGTCATCGCATCTTTGGCATACTGTGCGGTAAATTTATTAAAACCACCGAAGAAGTTACCTTGAGTGTGCTCAATAGTTGCCATATAACCATGTTTGGTTGCATCTTTTTCATAGATTGCACCATCTTTAGTATGCGCATTACCAAAGTCAAAACCGATTTCTAATGAACCGTCTTTATTCGTTTCAAGACCGGCTAAACGAACATCGAATACATCGTTATAAACGTCTTTATTTTTATCTTGGCTGCTTTCCCATTTTTTAGTAATAGGATTATAGTTCCAGCTATATGCACCATCTTTTTCAGTATTACGAGTTACCGCTAAAGAGAGTTTACCGAAACCGACATCAATATTTTCAACCCCTGCACCCGGGCCTGAAATATCCCAGTAGTAGAAGTCATTCATATGTACATCGTGACGTTGGTAGAAACGTTTACCAGCCCATAAAGTAGCGCCCGGTAAGCTGTCAGCGAAGTTCTTGAACTGTACGTTAATTTCACGAAGTGCCGGATTAGTTGCTTCCCAGTCCACTTGTTGGTTCACCGAATAAGCAACGTTAGAGTCTAAATAAATCGATTTCTCACCATTTTTATAAAGCTCTTGACCTAATTTTAATTCCGCATAAGTTTCTGCTTCATTACCTAAACGGTATTTTGAACCGCCACCATTCACAGTAAATGCCGATTGCTCGCCACCACCCGAAGTCCAGCCGATACCGGAACGTGCATAACCGTGGAAATCAACCGCTAATGCACTGGTTGAAAGTAAAGCACTTGAAACTAAAGTTGCTAACATCGTTTTATTGAGGTTCATAGGAAACTCCTTTCTCTTTTCAGACAGTTTTTTTTCATTATTAAAATTTAAGGGAAACCCTTAAGAACATTTATACGCCTTGCTCGACAAATAAACGTTTACATGCCGTGCCATCTTCTCGGAAAAGATGACAACGATTCGGATTAATACCAATCGACATTGAATCACCTTCTTTCACTAATACAATGTCATTTTGGCGATAGACCAAACTCTGTTTAATCGGTGGCATTTCAATATGAACTTGCGTTTCGTTACCCAATTGTTCTACTACTTTTACCGTGCCGGAAATACAAACTTCGCTTTGTTCACACGGTAATAAATGTTCAGGACGAATACCTAATGAAAGGTTATCTCCTACTTTTACGCCACCACTTTCAACCGGTACCCAGAAATTTAAATGGGTTGAATCCGGTAATTCAATTTTCACCCCACCTTCACGCACATCAATCACTCGCACCGGCAAGAAATTCATCTTAGGTGACCCGATAAAACCTGCCACAAAACGATTTGCCGGATAGTGATAAAGCTCTAATGGCTTACCCACTTGAGCAACGTTCGTTGTAAGATTGCTGCCTGCAGAAAGCGCTTGTAAAACAACAATTTTATCAGCGAGCGTCATTGCTTCGATTTGGTCATGCGTTACATAAATCATTGTTCTGCCAAGTTTTTTATGTAATTTTGAGATCTCTACACGCATTTGCACACGTAATGCCGCATCTAAATTTGAAAGCGGTTCATCCAATAAAAATACTTCGGGCTGTGAGACTAAGGTACGCCCAATTGCAACACGCTGACGTTGACCGCCCGACAATTCTTTCGGCTTGCGATTTAGTAAATGAGCGAGTTGTAGAATTTCTGCAACTTGGTTGACTCGCTGATTGATTTCTTCTTTTTTAGCACCAGCCAATTTCAAACCGAACGACATATTTTCTGCAACAGAAAGATGGGGATAGAGGGCATAAGATTGGAATACCATACCGATATTTCGATTCGCCGGCGGTACATCATTCATTCGTTTATCCCCGATGAATAAATCACCGGAGGTAATTTCTTCCAAGCCGGCAATCATACGTAATACGGTTGATTTGCCACAGCCTGACGGGCCAACAAAAACAACAAATTCGCCGTCTTTAATTTCTAAATTAACATCTTTAGAAATATGTACATTGCCATACGATTTGCATACATTTACTAATCGAACATCTGTCATTTTTTACCCTCACTTTCTTATTTAAGAATTATGAAGTTTTATTCACAATCCTACTCTAACCTTGTACTTAGTTTACTTATTTATTTAATTTGCACATCATACCTCTGAAATTTTTTCAGTTCTTAACTCAATGTTTTTATTCGCTTTTTTCCGTTATTTTTTGTGACATTGATCACAAAAAAAATAACAAAATTTGTGACCGAAATCACAAAAATAGAAAACATTAAGAATTCTGTGAACTATATCAATAAATTGAAAGGGAGGGAGTAGGAGGGGGGATGATGAAATAAAAGATAAATTTTCTCATTATGCATTACGAAAATGGCTAATCTCTAATTAGTCTATTAATTATTTGAAACCAACTGAGGGAAATCCTATGAAAAAATTAACTAAAACCGCTTTAGCTGTATTAGCAGGATTATGTATTGCTCAAGGTGTGAATGCCAAAATTGTCGAAGGACAATTAAATGTTTGGATTAACGCAGATAAAGGTTATAACGGTTTAGCTGAAGTGGGTAAAAAATTTGAAGCTGAAACAGGTGTTAAAGTCATTGTAGAACACCCAAGTAAACTCGAAGAATTATTCCCACAAGTCGCATCAACCGGTGATGGCCCTGATATTATTATTTATGCACATGACCGTTTTGGTGGTTATGCTCAAACCGGTTTATTAGCAGAAATTCAACCAAGTTCAGATTTTAAAGCGAAACTCTCAGATATTGGTTGGGAGGCGACTAAATATAATGGTAAACAAATTGCTTATCCTATTGCTGTAGAAGCTATCTCTCTTATTTATAACAAAGATTTAGTAGCAACACCGCCAAAAACATGGGAAGAAGTTGAGAAACTGGATAAAGAATTAAAAGCCAAAGGCAAAAGTGCGATCATGTGGAACTTACAAGAACCGTACTTCACTTGGCCGGTTATCTCATCTCAAGGTGCTTACGCATTTAAAGTTACGCCAAATGGCTATGATGTGAAAGATATCGGTGTAAACAATGAAGGCGCACAAAAAGGTTTACAATATGTTGTTAACCTCGTAAAAAACAAAGTAATCAGTGCAGATATGGACTATGCAGTTGCAGAAGCCGCCTTTAATAAAGGTAATACCGCATTAACCATTAATGGTCCTTGGTCTTGGGCAAATATTGAGAAAAGTAAAATTAATTACGGTGTAGCCGTTCTTCCAACTTTAAACGGTAAAGCATCAAAACCGTTTGTTGGCGTATTAAGTGCCGGTATCAACGCTTCAAGCCCAAATAAAGACTTAGCGAAAGAATTCCTTGAAAATCACTTATTAACCGATTCCGGTTTAGATACAGTAAATAAAGATGTTCCTTTAGGTGCTGTAGCGCTTAAATCTTTCCAAGAAAAACTAGCGAAAGATCCTCGCATTGCCGCAACCATGGCAAACGCGGAAAATGGTGAAATTATGCCGAATATTCCGCAAATGAGCCGTTTCTGGTATTCGGAAAAAGCAGCTATTGGTAATGCAACTACTGGTCGTCAATCCGTAAAAGCCGCACTTGATGAAGCTCAAGCAAAAATTGAGAAAGAATAAACATTCTCTCATCCCATAGGTGGGTCTTAAGACCCACCATTATATTTATCGTTTTTCACAAAGAGGATGAGTTTAACCTCATCCCATTTTGCTCCATTCTTAGGGGAAATTCTATGCAAGCACTAAAAACCGTTACCCCTTCTCAATCTTGGGCAAAACGCCTATTTATTGGGTTACTTTACCTACTCTCTTTTTATCTTGTTTTTACTATTTATTTACAAGGCGAAATCTTATTTGCATTACTTGTACTCGTAGTAGTTACCGCCGGTATTTATATTTTCTCTAACAAATCAACTTATCACTGGCGATATGTTTACCCGGGTGTAGCGGCAATGGGGATCTTTGTACTCTTCCCGCTCATTTGTACCGTTGTCATCGCATTTACCAATTATAGCGGTTCGAACCAACTAAGTTTCGAACAAGTGCTCAGAAACTTACAAAGCCAAACGTATGCCGCTGGAGAACGCTTAGATTTCAAACTTATTGAAGCGAATAACAACCAATATCAAATTGCTTTAACCAGTAAAGAATCGCAAAAAAATTATCTTTCCGACCCGCTTGTATTAAACGACTTAGCTTCGGAAATCACAGTAAATGAAGTAGAACAATTTCCGGCTGGTAATGTTGCTCCATTAAAAGCCATTACACAAAATCGCCAAAACTTACAGTCTGTGAAACTTATTCTTCCGACTGAGCAAAAACTCACTATGAGTTCTTTACGCCAATTTGCAGAACAAAAAGCTCGTTATACCTACGATGAAAACCATGAAATCTTAACGAATAATGAAACTCAAGAACGCTATAAAGCTAATGATGAAATTGGTTTCTTCCAAAAAATAGATGCGCAAAATAATTTTCTAGATAGTAGATTGGAACCGGGCTATACCGTTACAACCGGTTGGCACAATTTTATCAAAATCTTAACCGATGACGGTGTTCAAGAACCCTTTATTAAAATCTTTATTTGGACTGTTGTATTCGCACTGTTAACGGTTATTTTCACAACCTTACTTGGCATGATTTTTGCCTCCCTTGTGCAATGGGAAGCCCTACAAGGTAAAGCGATTTATCGTCTGTTACTCATTTTACCTTATGCCGTACCGGGCTTTATTTCAATCTTAGTTTTTAAAGGGTTATTTAACCAAAGTTTCGGTGAAATCAATCTTATTCTGAACCAATTATTCGGTATCCGTCCGGAATGGTTTAATGATCCGTTCTTAGCTAAGGCAATGTTACTGATTGTGAATACTTGGTTAGGTTATCCGTATATGATGATTGTTTGCATGGGCTTGCTAAAAGCGATTCCACACGATTTATATGAAGCTTCTGCGATTGATGGCGCAAGTGTATGGCAAAATTTCACGAAAATTACCATGCCATTGTTAATTAAACCGCTTATGCCGTTAATGATTGCCAGCTTCGCCTTTAACTTTAATAACTTTGTATTAATCCAATTATTGACCAACGGTGGCCCAAATATGGTAGGCACAACAACACCGGCTGGTCATACCGATTTACTGGTCAGTTACACTTATCGTATTGCCTTTGAAGGTAGTGGTACACAAGACTTTGGTTTGGCTGCCGCAATTGCGGTCATCATCTTCTTGCTAGTAAGCGGATTAGCATTATTCCAAATCAGAATGACGAAATTATCACAAGATTAATTGAAATTGCTCCTTCTACATACAGAGAAGGAGCAACGAGGATATTAACTATGGCTATTGTTCAACCTAAATCAATGAAATTGCGTTTATTTTCTACGCATCTTTTTCTAATCTGTTTTTGTGCGATTATCTTATTCCCGATGCTGATGATTATCGGGATTTCATTGCGCCCCGGAAACTTAGCAATTGGTGAATTGATTCCAAGTGAAATTTCACTTGAACACTGGAAACTCGCCTTAGGCATTAGCGTTACTCATGCGGACGGAAGTATAACCCCACCGCCATTCCCTGTTTTACTTTGGCTATGGAATTCCGTCAAAGTCGCGGGTATTACCGCTCTAATTACCCTCGCACTTTCAACCACTGCTGCGTATGCTTTTGCCCGTTTGCGTTTTGCCGGTAAAAGTTTGTTGCTGAAATCAATGTTAATTTTCCAAATGTTTCCGGCGGTACTTTCATTAGTCGCGTTATATGCCTTATTTGATCGTCTAAGCGATTACATTCCGTTCTTAGGTTTAAATACGCACGGCGGAGTAATCTTTGCTTACTTAGGCGGTATCGCAATGCACGTTTGGACAATCAAAGGTTATTTTGAAACTATTGATAAATCGCTTGAAGAAGCCGCAGCCCTCGACGGAGCAAGCCCGTGGCAAACTTTCCGCTTAATTTTACTACCGCTTTCCGTACCGATTTTAGCAGTTGTATTTATTCTCTCCTTTATCTCAAGCATTATCGAAGTTCCGGTTGCATCCTTATTGTTACGAGATGTTGATAACTACACGCTTGCAGTAGGTATGCAACAGTATTTACATCCGCAAAACTACCTCTGGGGCGACTTTGCCGCAGCAGCCATCTTGTCTGCTATTCCAATCACGCTTGTATTCTTATTAGCACAACGTTGGTTAGTCGGTGGTTTAACTGCTGGTGGCGTAAAAGGATAGGTATCAGAGGAGCCTCCTCCGATTTGCAAAAAATAAATAAAAAATAACCGCTTATGAAGCTATGCTCACTAAGCCCAAAAGGAAGATCACAATGAAATCGCTTCACCCATACCTTAATTCTTATTTTTTTGATGAATATGGCAGACGCCGTTATGCCAACCAAGCTGTCTGTCGCAAAATTGCAAAACGCTTAGGTTCTCCTAAAAGTAAACCCATTATCCCTCCTGTAAAAGTAGCGACAGAAGGACAAGCGGTCTATATTCGACTAAATCTTGCAAATAGCAATAAAGCCTTACAAGCTCGCTGGCAACTTCACCTAGAAACCGGTGAAACTCGTTGTGGTAAAGTAAAGCGTAATGCGATCAATCTACCGAAAGATCTACCGATGGGCTATCATCAATTACAGCTTGAAAGTGAGCATCATTCGCTTAGTTGCCGTCTTATTATTACGCCAAAAACCGCTTTCCAACCGAAAGAATTACAACAAAAACAAAAATTATGGGGAGCTATTTTACAGCTCTATACGCTTCGTTCCGAACATAACTGGGGAATTGGCGATTTTAGCGACTTGAAAACCTTTCTCAATCGACTTGCTGAAAAAGGTGGTGATTTTATTGGGCTAAATCCAATTCACGCTATTTTCCCAGCCAATCCAGAAAGTGCCAGCCCTTATAGTCCGTCTTCTCGTTTATGGCAAAACATTATTTATATTGATGTAACCGCGATTGATGCCTTCCAACAATCTAGTGAAGCACAAGCTTGGTTTCATTCCGCAGAAGTTCAACAACAGCTTATTGAGGCAAGAACAAAAGACTACGTAGATTATTCGCAAGTAATGCGCTTAAAACTCGAAGGGCTACGATTAGCTTATGCCACTTTCATTCAGCAAGACCAACAAGCTTTCGAACAATTTATCAATGAATACGGCGAAAGCCTAAAAGTACAAGGCACATTCGATGCACTACATTATTGGTTATCCAACCAATTTAGCGAGCAATGGGGTTGGAATTTCTGGGCGCAAGAATATCAAGACTACGCATCAAATGCGGTACAGGCATTCCAAACGGAACATAGCCAATTAGTTCGTTTTTATATGTGGTTGCAATTTGTGGCTCAACAACAATTAAAAGCGTGTAATCAATTGGCAAAAGCACTCAATATGCCTATCGGCTTTTACCGTGATTTAGCGGTGGGTGTTGCCGATAATGGTGCGGAAACTTGGGCGGATAAAGAGTTATTTGTGCTAAATGCCTCTGTTGGTGCACCACCGGATATTATGGCGCCAAACGGACAAAACTGGGGCTTATCTCCGATGCATCCGGAAGTATTGCAAAGCCGAGCATATCAGCCGTTTATTGATTTATTACGTGCTAATATGAAAGATTGCGGAGCATTACGAATCGACCATATTCTTGGTTTTGCTCGTATGTGGTGGGTCGCAAAAGGCGATTCGGCTAAAAATGGGGCGTATGTGCGTTATCCACTTGAGGATTTGTTAGCAATTCTAGCCTTAGAAAGCCAACGACATCAATGTTTAATCATTGCAGAAGCACTTGGTACCGTGCCAAAAGGCATGCTACAAAAATTAGAAGACAAAGGTATTCTTGCCTATAACATTTTCTATTTCGAATGGGATCGACACGGCAGCAAACCATTAGCCGATTATCCATATCAAGCGATGACCACACTCAGTACACATGATTTACCAACCGTACAAGGCTACTGGAAGGGTTACGACTTTGATTTAGGCGAAAAATTCGGTGTTTATCCGAGTGAGAAAGTACTCAATATTCTGAAACAAAGCCGCCATTTCAATAAGGAAGCGATTAGACAAGCGGTCGAAAAAGCCCAAGATCTTGCAAAAGACAGCGAGGGCGTCAGCCTACAATTTGTACATCAGTTACAAAACTATGTAGCGGATACCAATTCTGCATTATTCGGTACTCAACCGGAAGATTGGCTAAATATGCTTGAACCGGTGAATATTCCCGGAACAAGTACTGAATATCCGAATTGGCGAAGAAAATTAAGCGTAACGATAGAAGAAATCTTTGCTAATCAGCAAATTCAACAGTTACTCGAAACTTTCGAAGAGAAACGACACAAATAAGCATACCGCCACAAGAAATTGTGGCGTTTTTATATAAATTATGACTTATGTTAAGAAAATAAAATTTTTCACATCAAAAAAATTTGAAGTGATTCACATTTCTTACATAAATACTCATTTATAGTAACGAACAGAATTTACTTTATTCACGTATATCACTAAAATATAACGCCGCTTGGGCAATTTATATAACTTCCAAATTTAAACTTTTATAAGGTTACCTTACTATGTTGTGGTTCTTCTTCTGTGTCGCAGTCCTCGTACTCGGCTATTTCATCTATGGGAAAATCATCGAAAAGATTTTCGTGATTAACCCGAAAAAAGCAACACCTGCTTATACAATGAATGACGGTGTGGACTATATGCCAATGTCTAAAACGAAGATTTGGCTTATTCAGTTATTAAACATTGCGGGTACCGGTCCTATCTTCGGTCCGATCCTCGGTGCATTATACGGACCTGTTGCAATGATTTGGATCGTAATCGGTTGTATCTTTGCCGGTGCGGTACATGACTACTTCTGCGGTATGTTAAGTATTCGTAACGGTGGTGCGACAATGCCGGCATTAGCGGGTAAATTCTTAGGCCGTCCGGTTAAAGTATTTATCAACGTAATGGCGTTAATCCTTCTATTATTAGTAGGTGTGGTATTCGTTGCAAGTCCGGCGCAATTAATGGCAACCATTACAATGGATGTTGCCGGCGCAACTTCAGGTGCGATTGAATTAGGTGATGTCGAAGCGGTTAAACAAGCGGTAGAAGCCGGTGGCGTAACCGTTTGGGGTATGGATAAAGCGACTGTAATTAGTGTATGGACATTTATTATCTTCGGTTACTATATTCTAGCGACATTATTACCGGTAGATAAAATCATCGGTCGTATCTATCCGTTCTTCGGTGCGTTATTACTATTTATGTCAATCGGTATGGTTTACGGTTTAGTAAGTTCTCACTTAAGTGCGCAAGATCCGATTGATTTCTTCCGTACTATCAACGCAGACGGTCAAGGTTTAACATGGGAGAAATTCACCCAAAACTTCCAACCTAAAGGCGATGTTCCGATTTGGCCTTTATTATTCTTAACCATTTCTTGCGGTGCGTTATCAGGTTTCCACGCGACACAAACTCCGTTAATGGCGCGTTGTGCGGAAAATGAAAGCGAAGGTCGCTTCATTTTCTACGGTGCGATGATTACTGAAGGTGTAATCGCATTAGTATGGTGTATGGTTGGTCTTGCATTCTATGAAAACCCACAAGCGTTACAAGATGCAATTGCAGCAGGTTCTCCGTCTAAAGTGGTTTATGACAGCTCAATGCACTTCTTAGGCTTTATCGGCGGTATTTTTGCAATCCTCGGCGTAGTGGTATTACCGATTACTTCAGGCGATACGGCATTCCGTGCTGCACGTTTACAAATTGCGGAAATTTTCAAAATCGACCAACGTTCATTAGCGAAACGTTTATTGATTGCAGTACCGTTATTCGCATTAGGTTTCGTAGTATCGAAAATCGACTTTAGCGTGTTATGGCGTTACTTCACTTGGGCAAACCAAATGACAGCGATGGTAATGCTTTGGACTGCAGCGGCATACTTATATCGTTACAAAAAATTCCACTGGGTATGTTCAATCCCTGCGTGGTTTATTACAAGCGTATGTGCAACCTACTTATTCTATAACAAAATCGGTTTCGGTTTAGATTATGAATTATCGGTTTACTTAGGCTTAGCGACAACAGTTGTTTGTATCGTACTTTTCTTCACTATGCTTAAACCGTTAGGTGAACGTGACGAAGATGCTTATGCAGCAAACTAATCTTGATTAAAACGTTAAAAGCGAGGAAAATTTCCTCGCTTTTTTATTTTTTACCATTCTATTATATGCAATTCTTTGATACCCATACTCATTTGGATTATGTTTCGGAAAGCCTCAATCTTTCCATTCCCCAACTTGTTGAAAACGCCGAACATTCGAATGTAAAACGTATTTTGATTGTGTCCGTATTTGCAGAAAATTTCGCAAAAGTGACCGCTTGCGCCAAGCAAATGCCTAATAACTTAGTGTACGGTTTAGGGCTTCACCCGCTTTATATTCAACAGCATCAGACCGAGCATTTAGATAATTTAGAATCCTTATTATCCCAACAAGATCCGCAATGTACAGCAATTGCCGAAATCGGTTTGGAAAGAGCTGTCGAACAGCTTTGTACTGATGAGCTTTGGCAAAAACAATGTGAATTTTTAGAAACACAGCTTGCTTTCGCCAAGCGGTTTAATTTACCGGTAAATTTACATTCTCGTCGCAGTCATGATCAGCTTTCCGTCTTTCTAAAAAAAGCGAAATTATCCAATACCGGCGTTATTCACGGCTTTGCGGGAAGCTACGAGCAGGCGAAACGCTTTGTCGATTTAGGTTATAAGATTGGGGTTGGCGGCACTATTACTTATGCAAGAGCGAATAAAACCAGAGAAGCGATTCGTAAGCTGCCTTTAGAAAGTTTATTGTTGGAAACCGACTCGCCCGATATGCCGGTATTCGGCTTTCAAGGAGAACCTAATCGTCCGGAACGCTTGGCAGTCAGTTTTCAAACGCTTTGCGAGTTACGGAATGAATCGCCACCGATGATTGCGGAAACAATTTGGAACACCGGCGAACAATTATTTTGGTATAAATAAAAAACGGATACCTTAGTATCCGTTTTTCAAATAAGTATAACTTGCACTAGCTCATACTTAGCGCATCGTTACAAACTCTTCCGAACCGGTCGGGTGAATGGCAACGGTATTATCAAAATCAGCTTTCGTTGCGCCCATTTTAATCGCTACCGCAAAACCTTGAATCATTTCGTCCACACCGAAACCGATTCCGTGTAAACCGACTACTTTCTCGTCTTTACCGACACAAACCAGCTTCATTCGGCAAGGTTGGCGATGTTGAGTCACAGCAGTGTACATCGCGGTAAATGAAGATTTATAGACTTTCACATTCTCCGCACCGTATTGTTCAATCGCTTGCGGTTCGGTTAAACCGACCGTACCAATCGGCGGGTGGCTAAAGATAACGGTCGGTACTAAATTGTAATCCAAATGTTCGTTCGGTTTATTGTTAAATAAACGTTCGGATAAACGACGACCTGCAGCTACCGCAACCGGTGTTAATTCAATTCCGCCTTCAATAATATCGCCGACCGCATAAATATTCGGCACGTTGGTATTTTGGAATTTATCGACGATAATCTGACCTTTATCATTGGTTTTCACACCCACCGCATCAAGATTAATTTTATCGCACGCCGGCTCACGACCAATCGCCCAAATTAAGCAATCAACCGTTGCTTCACGCCCGTCCGCTAAGGTTAATACTAATGAACCGTCTGCATTTTTACGCACTTCTTGCGGAATCGCTTGAGTATGTAGCGTGATACCATCTTGCGCCAAGACTTCTAACAACGTATCGACAATTAACGGATCTTGCATACGTAGCGGTGCGTGTTGGCGTACAAATAAATGCGTTTCAGATCCTAAACTGTTTAACACACCGGCAATTTCAACCGCTATATAGCCGGCTCCGACCACCGCAACACGTTTAGGGACTTCACGTAATGCAAAGAACCCGTCGGAATCAATACCGTATTCCGCACCTTTAATCGCCGGAATCGACGGACGACCGCCGGTCGCAATTAAAATATGATCTGCAGTAACTTGCTCAGAACTGCCGTCAGCATAAGTTACTTCAACCGTTTTCGCATCCACAAATTTTGCAAAACCGTTAAATACATCAACGTTATTTTTTGCCAATACGTTGTTATATGAAGTATGAATACGTGAAATATATGCCTCACGACTTTCAATTAATTTGGTGAAATCAAAGTTATTGACCGTGACATCAAAGCCGTAATCCGGTGCATAACTGTTAATCGCTTCGGCAATATGCGCACCGTAGAACATTACTTTTTTCGGCACACAGCCGACATTTACGCAAGTACCGCCTAAATGTTTCGCCTCAATAATCGCACATTTTTTGCCGTAGCTTGCCGCACGGTTGATAGAAGCGATACCGCCGCTGCCGCCGCCAATCGCTAGATAATCATAATGTTTAGTCATAGTCCTTTTCCTACATAAATAAAAGCGGTTCAATTCTAACCGCTTTTGATAAAAATGCATTAAATTATTGTGATAGATTTAATGGTGTTTTACTGTCACCGAATGTGAGATTTTATCGGTATAAGCCATTGCAACCGCCGAAATCAAGAAAGTCACATGAATAATTACCTGCCATTGCATGGTTTTTTCATCCAAATTACCTGCATTAATAAAGGTTTGTAGCAAGTGAATCGATGAAATACTGATGATTGACATACCCAATTTCACTTTTAATACCGAAGCATTGACATGATTGAGCCATTCCGGCTGATCCGGATGATCATCTACTCTTAATCTCGAGACGAATGTTTCATAGCCGCCGACGATAACCATAATTAATAAGTTGGCAATCATCACTACGTCAATTAAGTTTAATACCGTTAGCATAATAGTATTCTCATCCATTACGCCTAAGTTTACGATTAAGTTGTAGAGTGATTTCATAAACTTATAAGCATAGATACCTTGCACTACAATTAAGCCTAAATAAATCGGTAACTGTAGCCAGCGGCTGGCAAAAATAATCTTACTTAAAATCGAATTATTAGCGGGTTGCATACTTCCTCAAACATAAAAAATAACAATAAAAAAGCGGTCTAATTTTAGCAACTTTTTGCAAAAGTTTTAAGAAATCAGACCGCTTGTTTAACAAATATTACAATTACTTTTTAAAGCCCAGCCCGTTATTCCAAGAGACCGTATATTCAAGTGATAAACGACTACTCGGTAACGCTGCGGTGGCAGCCTTGCCAATCGCCAATAACATGACCGGTAAATAACGTGTCGTATCTACTTCTAAAGCCGCCAGCACGGACGGGCGATCAAATACCCCTATTGCGTGAGTATCATAACCTTTATCTTTGGCAATTAACATTAATTGCATTGCCGCTAAACTGGTATCGGTAATTACTTGATCGCGAATATCCTGTTCCGTTGCCGCATTATGTACGCTAAGTAAGAAATCCAACGAACGTTGTTTAAATTGTTGGTGTAAACAACCGGTTTCAATCGAACGATCTAAAATATCATCCAGTAACAATTGATATTGTAAATCCGCCAATACGAGAATCACCGCAGAAGCCGTTTCACACGGCGGTACATTAAATGCAACCGAGCCTAACAATTTACTTTTCTGCTCCGCATCATCCACCACGACAAAACGCCACGGTTGTAAATTTGCTTTAGACGGTGCAAGTTGCGCTAAACTCAACATTTCTTCTAATTCTTGGCGATCTATTTTCACATTAGGATTAAACACTTTGATCGTTTTACGCTGCTCAATAACGTTTTTAAGTTCCATTCTTCATTCCTTCTATAAATTATTATCTATACCAGTGTACGTTTAGCAAATACAAAGAGGAATAGTCTAAATGGGGTATTTAACATTTTTTATGCACTAGATCAAAAATCAGACAAGCGGTTAAATTTGAGCAAAAATCCACAAAATCCGTTCAATCTTGTTTAACGATGACAACTACCGACAATATCGAGCGAAATATCATATATTGGCAAGCTGTGTTTATTCATATCAATATCTAACAAGCTAAATACCGTATGGAATACGTTATCGTGTGAATAAGGCTTGTCGGCATTGCGTTTAATACAGTCTAAATCAAACGGCTCATTTTTTTCCCAAGATTTTGAAAACCAAATCATCATCGGAACTTTAGTTTGTTCTTTTGGTGCAAGAGAGTACGGCGTGCTATGTAAGTAAATATCATTTTCGCCTAATGATTCACCATGATCGGAAAAATAATATACTGCACTTTCCCAGTCATCTCGTCTTTCTAAACGTTGGAGGACTTGATCAAGAAACTTATCTAAATAAACAATACCGTTGTCATAGGTGTTTACCAATTCTTCATTACTACATTTACTGATTTCATTAGTATCACAAGTCGGCGTAAAAAGGCGTTCGTTTTCGGTGTAGCGTTCATAGTAAGTTGGGCCATGGCTGCCGATCGTATGCAATACTATCACCGTATCTTTGTCTGAATTTTCAGCTAAGGCTTTATCCAATTCAGGTAACATCACTTCATCTAAACACTCACTATTGGTACAAAGTGAGGAAGCGTTACCATTAAAAGTATTAATTTCTTTAACTCGATTAGCCACACCTTTGCTATCGCTATTATTTTCAATCCACACCACATTAACACCTGCACGACTCAAAATATCAAGTAAATTATCTTGATTTTTAGCAGTAACTTCATCGTACTGCTCTCGTGTCATTGATGAAAACAAGCACGGTACGGAAATAGCTGTAGCAGTTCCACAACTGCTGACATTACTAAAATTAATCAAATTCTCACCGCTTGCAAGACGGGCTGCCATTTTCGGTGTAGTCTGACGTGCGTAACCATTTAGTCCCCAATTCATCGCACGGGTTGTTTCACCTAGCACAATGACAGTCACATGGCGATAGCGATCAGGTTTTTCTATTTTAACATTTTCTGCTAATTTCTCGAACGGACGATTTTCTATTCGACTATGCTTGATTTTACTCACACTAGCAGCAACAAAATTAGACGGTACAATCAAATGAGGCAAGTATTTGTTATTACGGAAAAATGAAGCGTAATCTTGATAAAACTGACTGGCGACTGCAAAAATCATTAACGATGCAGTAAAAATCACTGCAATTCTGAGTGAAATTTCTTTCCACCAAGCTTGGTAAGCGATTCTCACGTTAAGATAAGCGAGTGCCGGCACAATACCAAGGAAGAAAATCCACACAAGATAGCTTGGTGTCATCATTCGCAGGCTTTCAGCAGGGTTGGTTTGTAATACATTAGTGAGCATATCACGGTCAAAATAGACATTGAAAAACAATGAGTTATAGCTTACCGCTGCACTTAATAGAATAAGTAACGGTACAATCACTTTATGTATAAATGGAAGAGAAAGTAGGTTTAGTACAATATTTAAGGCAGCAAAAAGCACTAACGGCATGGTGTAAATGAAGTAATCAGCGCTTGTTCCTGTAAATTGGTAGAGACTGACAACTTTTCGGAAAAAACCGATATTCAAGGCAACAGTAACATAAAGTGAAACCAGGGCGATAAGACTAACTTGAGATAAATGCCATTGAGGACGTTTAAATTTCATTGAGTTATCCTTTATATAAAAAAGAGAAAATTGACGGTTAGATATTTAATTTCATAGTATTAAAGATAAATAGCTATAAGCACACTGATAACTATTTTGTCCAATTATTAATATAATACAGGGGCAAAATTAGGCGAAAATTAGGAAAAATCGTTAAAAAGATAAAGAATATAGTGAAATATTCAAACTATTGAAAAATGAAAAAGCTCAAACTAAAACAGTTTGAGCTTTTAAGATCATTATGAAAAAAACATATCGGCTTAGCAGTTCCGATGTGAGACATCTTAAACAAGAAAAATTAGCGGAAAATTAGCAAGCTGACGAATTTTACTAACGTTTTGTAATTATGTTGTCATTGTATCAATGATATTGGTAGATATGGACTGTGTTCAACCATATTCAATTATTACATTCACAGATAATTATTTTGGGCAAACACAGTTATTATAAATGGACTAGGCTTGCAGATAAGATTTACGCAGGAATACTTTGACCAAAAGTCCGGTTGAGAATTTCTGGCTGTCATGTAATTCTAGATATCCACCATAACGTTTAGCTATGTTTACAGCGATTGCTAGACCAAGCCCTGTACCTTGTTGTTCTGTACCGAGAATACGGAAGAATGGCTCAAGTACTCGCTCCTGCATTTCCGATGGAATACCATTACCATTATCCTCTACACTAAAAATCACAAATTCATCATGTTCTTCACAGCTTAAATCAATTTGGCTTTCTGCTGGCGTATATCGTAATGCGTTATCAACCAAAGTTTTAACAAGAGTAAACATATCAATTTCCGGAGCATAAAAAACCACCGCTTGCGAACCTACCACACCAATATCCTGATCTTTTTGCTGGCTAATAGGTAGCAAACTTTCAATAATTTGACGAAATAAATATTGAGAATTGATTTCCGTTTTTTGTAAACTTACATAGCTTGCCTGTGCTTTGGCCAGTAAAAGTAGTTGCTCAATTAAGTGACGGTTACGCTTAATACTTTGTTGAATTTGTTCAATTTGCACCGCTTGTTGTATTGGCAGTCCTTGTCCTGAAAGGCGTTCAGCCTGCAATGAAAGAGCCGTCATCGGACTACGCATTTCGTGGGCTGCATCTGCTATAAATCGCTGTTGCTGTTCAATCGAATGGAAAGTTCTGACTAACAGTTGATTAATCGCATTGGTAAAGCCTTGAATTTCAGTTGGAACTTGTAAGGTATCAATCGGTGTTAAATCAAGATCTTGACGTTGCTCAATTTCTTGGGCGATATGTTGCACCGTTCGCATTTTAGAATGTACTAAAAATCCAATTGCCAGCACGGTAAGAGGTAATAAAATCGCAAATGGTACAAGATTATCTAACGCTACATCCATCGCTAAATCGGTACGATAATTGCTATTTTGGGCGACTAACACATAACCATCCGGCTTTCGTTTCAAATAAAAACGGTACATATCACCGTTATATTCAGCATCATAAAAGTCTTCATGTTTATCCGTTACATCAAAAATTGCATCAGGGCTTTTCGAAGTTTGTACCAGTAGTTGAGTATCATTATGGTCAGAATTTTGTTTAGGATAAGCTTTATTTGGGTCTATATAATCCGCTACCTGTCTTAAAACCCTATCCTGTAATTCATTGGTTTCTCTCCAAATATCAGAAAAGTTATAGCCTGCATTCAATAATGCCGTGATAAACAACAATGCCGAAATGCCCCACATCAATTGAGCTTTAATGGAATTTCTCATTACTTCCCCTAGCTTTCTTTTGGTACTAACCAGCCCACACCACGCACATTTTTAATATGGCTTTTACCAATTTTTTTACGAATAGTATGAATAAGAAAATCTACTGCATTACTTTCTACTTCTTCCCCCCATCCATAAAGCTTGTCTTCCAAATCTGATCGAGAAAGAATAATGCCTTGGCGTAATACCAAGGCTTGCAAAATTGCAAACTCCTTATTGGTCAGTGAGACAGATTCATTTTGACCTGTAATATCAACTTGATAAGTTTGTGGATCTAGCGTTAGCACCCCATTACTTAGTTTTGGTGTTACCTGTCCACTATGGCGGCGGATAATCGCTCTTATTCGGGCATGCAACTCCGATAAATCAAAAGGCTTGACCAAATAATCGTCCGCACCACCATCTAGCCCAGCTAGACGGCTACTAATATCATCACGAGCAGTCATAATTAAAATAGGTGTGCTATTTTTTAGATTACGGATATGTTGTAACACGAGTAGCCCATCTTGTCCGGGTAATCCTAAATCTAGCAATACCATATCATACGTTTGATCTCGCAAAGCTGTTTCAGCTACATTACCATTATTGACCCAATCTACAGCATAGCCGCTATCTTTCAAGCTATCTTCGACTACATTTGCGATCATTACATCATCTTCAACTAATAAAATTCGCATAATATTCCCCTATTTAGTATTGAGAGCGATTATATAATGAAAAAAAAGCTCAAACCAAAATTGACTTGAGCTTTTAAGAATCATTGTGAAAAAAACATATCGGCTTAGCAGTTCCGATGTAAAACATTCTAAATAAGAAAAATTAGCAGAAAATTAGCAAGTGTTTAGAATTTTCAAACTTAACTGCTTATCCCTTATAAAATTGCTCGCAATAATCCCGTTGCCACAATCGAAATAACCACTGTCGGAAATAACGAAAATTTCATCATCACCAAACAAGTAATAATAACCGCTAACGTATTGGCGAGATCGCCGGACATTATGGTCGGGGCAATTACAGAAATTAACACGCAACCGGGAACTGCCTCCATCACTTTTTCAGTCGTACGACTTAATTTTCGATTACGTAACACCAAAAAACCGAGAACCCGTGTCAGATAAGTAGAAAAGGACATGAGTAATATCGTCAGAAAAACACTCCATTCCATTATAATGTTTCTCCCTTACTCTCTCCCCTATGCCAAAGATAGGCGGATAAAATTCCGGATAAAGCCCCCGCAAGCACATACCAAGCACCCTCTACCGTATGATAGACAAAACCGGCGACCAATAAACTGACAAACCACGGACGCGCAAGTTTAAACGATTTCCACATGCCTTTTAGCATCACTAAAAAGATTGCAGTAAAAGACATATCGAAACCGTACTTTTCCAAATCACCGACAAAAGGCCCGATATAAGCCCCAATCATGCTTGAGCTGATCCACATCACGTAAAGGCTAAGTGCCGTTCCCATATAATAGGGAATACTAATCGCTTTTTCCGGACGTTTTTGCGCATCAGCCAAATTCATCGCCCAAACTTCGTCCGTCATAAAAAATAATAGACCTAACGATTTTAACCGACCGATCTGTTTCATATACAAAGAGAGTGCTGCCCCCATAATAATATGGCGACTGTTAATCAGCATTGAAACGGCAACAATAACACTGATAGCAAGAGGATGAGTCCAAAGATTCACAGCGGCAAATTCCGAACCGCCGGCAAAGTTCAGCCCGGTTAATAAGCCGATTTCATAAAACGGCATACCCTTTTGTGAGGCTTGCGCACCTAACACCAACCCTAAAGGAATAAAACCTAACATCATCGGAGAAACTTCTCTTATCCCCCGTATAAATTCATTGTGTCGCATATTTTTTATATATTATTTTTTAATTAATTTTTGAATTATTCACCCCATGCTTCCGGAGTTAATTTTTTGCCGAAATGGCTTTCGATTAACCGTGCCGTAATCGGACTTTGAGGATTTAACAAAATATCTTTAGTTTTACCGTATTCCACAACTTCCCCTTCGTGCATTACCATCAGTTTATCTGCAATATGTTTAATAATACCGAGATGCTGCCCAACATAGATAAAAGAAATCCCTAATCGCTCTTGTAAATTAAGCATTAAGTTGGTTAGCTGTGTTTTAACCGAAAAATCCAAGGTACTTAGCGTATCGTCGGCAATAATAATTTCCGGAGAAAGAATCAAAGCTCTCGCTAAAGCAATTCGTTGCTTTTGGCTGCTAGATGTTTCGTGAATAGGAATTAACGCATGTTCGGGATACATACCGACTAAACGTAATGTACTGAAAATCCGTTCATTACGTTCACTTTCAGTTAAATTCGTAGCTAAACGCAGAGGAGAATCTAAGATTTGACCGACATTATAATTCGGATCGAAAGCATCGTTCGGATCTTGAAACATCATCCGAATATGCTTCACTCGAAAACGGTAATCGCCGTAATGAAGGGTCTGACCTTTGAAAATCATTTCACCCGAGGTCGGTCTAGTGATTCCGGCAATCATTTTAGATAACGTGGATTTACCGGCACCGTTTTCACCGATAACCGCTATCGTTTCACCTCGCTCTAATGTAAAAGAAACGTCTTTTACCGCATAAAAATCATGCTTACGAAACAAACCGATACGATCAGTAAAATGCTTATTGAGATGTTTAATATCAAGTAAAGGCATTTGATAATTGAATATGAATTATATGAAAAACTATTATCAATTATCCCTATGCAATTATCAACGAAAAAGACCGCCTAACAGCGGTCTTTTTCGGCTTACTTTTTACAATCTTGGATTATAAAACGTTTACACAGTTTAAGTCTTCGAAAGATTGCTCTAAGCGTTTAGACATTGATTCTTCCATTTTACGTAACCAAACACGCGGATCGTAGTATTTTTTGTTTGGAGAATCCGGGCCTTCAGGGTTACCTAATTGACCTTGTAAGTATGCTTCGTTCGCTTTGTAGAATTGAAGAATACCGTCCCAAGATGCCCATTGCGTATCCGTATCGATGTTCATTTTGATTGCACCGTAGCTAATAGCTTCACGGATTTCTTCACGTGATGAACCTGAACCGCCGTGGAATACGAAGTCGATTGATTTTGCAGGAAGGTTACGCTCTTTAGAAACGAACTCTTGTGATGCGCCTAAAATTGACGGTTTTAATTTTACATTACCCGGTTTATAAACACCGTGTACGTTACCGAATGCCGCAGCAACGGTAAAACGATGGCTTACCGGATGTAATTGGTCGTAAACGTATAAAACGTCTGACGGTTGAGTATATAATTTAGACTCTTCAACATCCGAATTATCCACACCGTCTTCTTCGCCGCCGGTAATACCGATTTCGATTTCAAGCGTCATACCCATTTTGTCCATACGAGCTAAATACTCACGGCAAATCGCCATATTTTCATTCATCGGTTCTTCTGAAAGATCGATCATGTGAGAAGAGAATAAAGGTTTACCTGTTTCCGCAAAGTGTTTTTCACCCGCATCTAATAAACCGTCAATCCACGGCAGTAATTTTTTCGCTGCATGGTCGGTATGAAGGATTACCGGAACACCATATTCTTCCGCTAAAGCGTGAACATGTTTCGCACCGGCGATTGCACCTAAAACATCCGCACGCGTACCGGAGGTCGGTTTAATACCTTTACCTGCATAGAATTGCGCACCGCCATTAGAGAATTGAATAATAACAGGAGCTTTAACACGTGCCGCCGTTTCTAATACTGCGTTTACAGAATCAGAACCTACACAGTTTACTGCAGGAATAGCGAAATTGTGTGCTTTAGCATAAGCGAATACTTTTTGAACGTCATCACCTGTTACTACACCCGGTTTTACGATGTCTAATAATGCCATTTTGAGTTTCCTTTAAATAAAAATATCAGTAGGGGCGTATTACATACGCCCTTTGGATAGTGTTAGGACGTATGCAATACGCCCCTACAAGATCAATTAGCCGTTTGCACGTTTCTCTAAAATTTCAACCGCAGGTAATACTTTACCTTCAACGAATTCTAAGAATGCACCGCCACCTGTTGAAATATAAGAAATTTTATCTGCAATACCGAATAAATCAATTGCCGCTAACGTATCACCGCCACCTGCGATAGAGAACGCACCGTTTGCAGTCGCTTCGGCAATCGCATTTGAAATGACTTCCGTACCTTTACGGAAGTTAGGGAATTCGAATACACCTACCGGACCATTCCAAAGAATCGTTTTTGCCGATTTAATGATATTTGCTAATTCCTCTGCTGATTTGTCACCGATATCGAAAATTGATTCATTTTCTTGTACTTCAGAAACCGCTTTTTCCGTTGCCGGTGCGATTTCAGAGAATTCCGTACCTACGCGTACATCAACCGGAACAGGGATATTAGTCGCTGCGGCTAAACGTTTTGCTTCCGGAATTAAATCCGCTTCGTATAAAGATTTACCGACCGGGTGACCTTCCGCCGCAATGAACGTATTTGCAATACCGCCGCCCACGATTAATTGGTCTGCGATTTTTGAAAGACTGTCTAATACCGTTAATTTAGTCGAAACTTTTGAACCTCCTACGATCGCTAACATCGGACGTTGCGGCTCTTTTAACGCTTTACCTAACGCATCTAATTCCGCCGCTAATAAAGGACCTGCACAGGCAATCGGAGCATACTCCGCCACACCGTAAGTAGAACCTTCCGCACGGTGCGCCGTACCGAATGCGTCCATCACGAATACATCACAAAGTGCCGCATATTTTTTCGCAAGTTCAGGATCGTTTTTCTTTTCGCCTTTGTTGATACGTACGTTTTCAAGTACCACGATTTCGTTTTCCGCTACTTCAACGCCGTCTAGGTAATCACGCACTAAACGTACCGGTACACCTAAATCTGATGCGTTTAAGTAATCAACTACAGGTTGTAAAGAGTTTGCTTCTTCGAAAACACCTTCAGTTGGACGACCTAAGTGAGAAGTTACCATTACTTTAGCACCTTTTTGTAAAGCTAATTTTAAGGTAGGAATGGTTGCACGAATACGTGCGTCAGATGTCACTTTGCCATCTTTTACCGGTACGTTTAAATCAGCACGGATAAATAAACGTTTACCGGCAAGATCAAGGTCTGCCATTTTAATAACTGACATAGTAAGTTCCTCTTTTTAAGTTTCAAAAATAAAACAGGGCAATTATATCATTTTCTACCTATTTTGGGCGAATGTAGATCAAATTCTTGCTTGATTTTGCAAAAAACAACCGATTTTTAACCGCTTAATTCACCCAAAACGCTCCAAATGGAGTTTTACCACCAAGTCGTCCAGAAGAAATAAGATAAACAACCTAAAATCGCAACACATAATAAATTCAGAATAAGTCCGACTTTTACCATTTCACTTTGTTTGATATAACCCGTGGCAAATACAATCGCATTCGGCGGTGTTGCAATCGGCAACATAAAGGCGGCAGACGCACCGCAAGCAATAATTGCCGCTAATGAAATCGGCGGTAAACCTAACGAATTAGCTACCGAAATAAAAATCGGCATCATCAACGCCGCACTTGCGGTATTTGAAGTAAATTCGGTTAAGAACACGATAAACGCCGCCATCGAAAGCGTCATAATTAACCAATGCTTATTCCCGATATAATTCACAATACCGTCGGCTAAGATTTTGCTCGCACCGGTATCTTTCAATACAATACCGAGAGTTAAACCGCCACCGAATAACATTAACACGCCCCACTCTGCACGCTCTTGAATTTGCGCCCAAGTCGCCGTATTGGTAATACAAAGTACGACAACGGCAATCATAGCAATGACCGCATCAAAACTTTTAATCGATTCTTTTAATTCGAAAATTTGGCGCACAATCGGTTCAATGACACTACTGAAAGTTAATAAAATCGCCGTCATACAGAACACGATCAAGGTTGTTAAACGTTTAGGGGTTAAGGGAATATTCTCGACTTTAGCTTCAAACGGTAGGTTAAAATTCGGGCGAAGCACCACTAATAAAGCGAATACCATCGAAATCATCAACAAAATCGCCACCGGCATCCCGTATGCAAGCCATTCGGAGAACGATACTTTGATATACGAAGCTAAAATCGCATTCGGAGCGGAACCGACCACCGTTCCCATACCGCCGATACTTGAACTGAACGCAATACCAAGCAATACGAAAACATAGATTTTTCGGTGTTGTTTGAAGTCTAATTGATGCAGAATCCCTAGAGAAAGCGGCAACATCAATGCGGCAACGGCGGTATTATTAATAAAAAGCGAAAGCCCTGCGGTAACCGCAAACAAATAAATAATCGTACGTTTCAGATTGCCTTTCGCTAAACGTATAACGTGATTGGCAATCCAAAGATCAATTTGATGAATATTTAGTACGGCGGCAATCACAAAACCGCCAAAAAACATAAAAATAATCGGTTCGGAAAAAGGAGCAAAGGCGGCTTTAGTGGAGAGGACATTTAGAAAGATAGCGAAGATAGGTACCATAAGAGAGGTTACCGTGATATTAAACGCTTCCGTTAGCCATAAGATACCGACGAAAATTAATAAGGCTAATCCTCGATTTTCTTGTGGAGAAAAAGGAAACCATTTCAGTAAGATAAAAAATAAGATTAAATCGAGCGTCAAGATAATCACGCCACGCATAGGGCTTTTTGTAGTTTTTGACATAATAACACCTCTAATTGTTTGCATATCGGTCTTTTTAGATTCTAAATTCGACAATAACCGATTTTTTACAAAAGTAAAGAGGGCATCTCTCAGAAACAATAAATTTTATCAATTTTTTAACAAATTTATTACAAATAATTTAGTCTTCCGTGTAATTAACCTAAAGAAATGCCGTTCAATAAAAAAAGCGGTTGAATTTCTGGAAAACGTTGCAATTTTTCACAAAAATTCAACCGCTTGCTTAATTAAACGTAATTACTTGATTACGGAAAGAAAGGGAAGAAAATCGGTAATAACACCATACTTACTGCGACAGTAATGAGAATTAACGGAACCCCCGCTTTCACATAATGAACAAAACGATAATGACCGACCGATAAAATCATCGTATTCGCCGGCGTTCCAATCGGTGTGGCAAATGCGCAAGAAGAACCGACTACGATAGCCATTAATACAGCTCTCGGATCCGCACCTAATGAACTTGCAATCGAAAGACCTATCGGAGCGAGTAACGCGGCCGTTGCCGTATTCGACATAAAGTTGGTTAATAAACAGCTAAGAAGCAAAATCGTAAATAAAAGTGCGCTTGCGCTTGGATGCGAGCCTAATAAACCTAAAATAGAATGAGCAATATCCGCCCCCGCTCCGGTACGTTGTAAAGCATCCGCTAAGGTTAAAGTTCCGGCAAAGAGGAAAACCACTTGGCTATCAATCGCCTGATACGCCTGTTTCTCGGTAATCACGCGCATAATGACCAAAATCAGCGCACCGACACAAGCGGAAATATACAGTTTGATCCCGATAGCTTCTTCAAATACCATCGCAAGTAACGTAGCAAGCAGGACGACTAATGAAACCCATTGTTTCCATCTCGGAATATGATTGTGATGATTGTGGAATGCATTGTATTCTTCCTGCTCTACGTGTGTATTCATCTGTTTAGGTAAAAAACGATAACCGATAAACACAAAGTAAAGAATACCGACGATTAACACCGGTAAGCCGATTTTCGCATATTCAAAAAAGCCGAATTTCAGACCGGTTTGAGCTAACACGCCTTGTACGACGAGGTTATTCGGTGAACCGATCAATGATAAATTCCCGCCTAATGTTGAAGCGAAAGCCATCGGCATCAATAATCTTGAACGTGCAAAGCCCGATTTGGTCGCAATCCCTAAAATGACCGGAATTAAAATCGCCGCAGTCCCTGTATTTGATAAGACGCCGGACATAAAACCGGTAATTACCATCAACACCACCATAAGTTGACGTTCGCTTTTGGCAAACTTACTGACGACCCCACCGATTTTATTTGCCATCCCCGTTTCAAATAACGCCCCACCGATGACGAACATTGCGACAAATAAAATCACATTGGTATCTACAAAGCCTAAAAAGGCATCTTTGGCAGGCAATACGCCGGTAATCGCTAAACCGACGGTGACAATCATTGCCGTTACGGCGAGAGGCAATTTCTCGAGTGCAAACATCACGATTGCAAACACTAAAAAACTGAGTGTAATTGCACTTGGGGTCATAAAAGCTCCTATAATAGGTTTTGAATATAGCCAATTCGAATACAATACATATTTTTTATTCCAAAGTAAGCTATAATCTAACCGAAAAGCGAATACCCGTGCAAAATAAATGTCACTTATATGAATTAGATCAAACAAATTTCAATCAGATTTAACATAAATTACACAAAAATATGACAAGAAATGATTAATAATGTACATTTCAAATAAAAAACGGGCGAATTTATTCTGTATAATAAATTCACCCGTTTATTCTATATAGTTATATTAAATTCATTTAAGTTCTGAATTCAACTTCTTAAAGATTAACGCCAGAAGAAGTATCCCACCGTTGCAATCACGAATACACATAAGATATTCAACCAGAAACCGGCTTTAACCATTTCGCTTTGTTTAACTTGTCCCGTACCGAATACGATTGCATTCGGCGGTGTCGCTACCGGTAACATAAAGGCACAAGACGCACCTAGACCGATAATTAACGCTAAACCGAGCGGCTCGACGTTCAACGCCTGAGCGATTGAAATAAAGATTGGCACTAATAACGCCGCACTTGCCGTATTTGAGGTAAATTCGGTTAAGAAAATAATGAATGCCGCAACAATCAATCCGATTATATAATAGTGGCCGCCTTCAATTAAGCTAACGATACCGTCCGCCATGATTTTACTTGCCCCGGTTTGTCCTAATACGCTACTTAACGTCAAACCGCCGCCGAATAGGAATAATACGCCCCATTCCGTACCTTCTTGGATTTGCTGCCAGCTTGCAATACCGGTAATACAAATAAGCGCAGCCGCTACCATTGCCACCATACTGTCGAAGCTACCAATCTTACCTTTCAAACCGAGTAACTCCGATAAGAACGGATTTAATTGAGAACTGAATACCCAGCTTAATGCGATTAATACGAAAATGGCTAAGGTAAGAATACGTTTTTTGTCCAACTCAATCACTTCGAATGACTGCTCGAATTGCACATCAAATTTAGGTTTAAACACCATATAAAGCGTACCTAGCATTAACGGCATTAAAATTAGCATAATCGGGAAACCGTATTTCATCCAGTCTGCGAAAGTTAAGTGCAGTTGTGATGCAACAATCGCATTCGGCGGACTACCTACTAACGTACCCATACCACCGATACTCGCACTATAGGCAATACCGAGTAACACGAAAACATAAGTATTATGGTCTTCTTTCGGATCAAGCTTACTTAAAATCCCCATCGCTAACGGTAACATCATTGCCGCTGTTGCGGTATTACTCATCCACATCGAAAGGAATGCGGTCACTAAGAATAAATACAATACCGCGACGGAAAGCTTACCTCTTGAAAGTGCCATAATCTTATTGGCAATCAAGCGGTCAAGTTTCTGAATATGTAATGCGGTCGCTAGGGCAAAACCACCGAAGAAAAGGAAAATGGTCGGATCGGCAAAAGCGACCAACGCTTCTTTTGATTTAACCAAACCTAACGCTACCGAAAGAATCGGAATCAGTAATGCGGTTACCGTGACGTGTAACGCTTCCGTTAGCCATAAAATCGCTACAAAAACTAATAAAGCCAAGCCTTTATTTGCTTCGGGCGCAAAAGGTAAGGTATTTAATAAAATAAAAAAGAGCACAACATCGGCGAGAAAAATTATGCCGTTACGCATACTCGCTTTGTTTGACGGAGTTGAATTGCTTCCCATAAGAACACCATTATCGTTAGGTTAAAGAATAGCTTGCACTATACCTAAAATTATTTAGAAAAAAATAAAAATGTTATAAAAATGTGAACTTCTTCAAAAAATTTTTAACGAAATTCACATAAATACAATCGGTCGTTTTTCAGCATATTTTTGCAAAAAATCTAAAAAAACCGACCGCTTGAATATTCTATCAAATTAAACGCTTAATTCCGCTTCATCGCCTCGATTTTGTAGCCATTGTTTACGGTCTTCCGCACGTTTCTTCGCCAGTAACATATCCATAATTTCAAAGGTATCCGGCTCGTTTTCTTCGGTTGTATCCAACTCATCCAATGTCAGTTGCACTAAACGACGCGTACTCGGATCCATTGTGGTTTCACGTAATTGGCTTGGGTTCATCTCACCTAAACCTTTAAAACGCTGTACGTTCGGCTTGCCTTTTTTCTTGGCTAAGCGGGCTAAAATCGCTTCTTTTTCCGCTTCATCAAGCGCGTAATGCACTTCGTCTTTACCAATATCAATCCGATAAAGCGGTGGCATTGCCACATAAACATGCCCGTTTTTGACTAAATCCGGGAAATGGCGCAAGAACAAAGCACATAATAAAGTTGCAATATGTAAACCGTCCGAATCCGCATCGGCAAGAATACATACCTTACCGTAACGCAATTCATCTAAACTATCGCTGTCGGGATCAATCCCAAGTGCTACCGCAATATCGTGAACCTCTTGCGAAGCAAGCACCTGATCGGAAGACACTTCCCACGTATTCAGAATTTTGCCTCGTAGCGGTAAAATCGCTTGATAATCCTTATCACGCGCCTGTTTTGCCGAACCGCCGGCAGAATCCCCTTCCACTAAGAACAGCTCGGTACGGCTTAAATCTTGTGAGGTACAATCGGCTAATTTACCCGGTAACGCAGGACCGCTCACTAACTTCTTACGCACCACTTTTTTCGCCGCACGTAAACGACTTTGCGCCGATGAGATCGCCATTTCGGCAATCAATTTACCGGTTTGCACGTTTTGGTTTAACCATAAACTGAACGCATCTTTGATTGTACTATCCACATAACTTGACGCTTGACGAGAAGAAAGACGCTCTTTGGTTTGCCCGGCGAATTGCGGCTCTTGAATTTTTAACGAAAGCACGTAAGCACAACGATTCCATACGTCATCAGCGGTTAATTTAACGCTCTTCGGCAATAAATTATGAATTTCACAAAATTCCACCATTGCTTTTAACAAGCCGTTACGTAAGCCGTTTACGTGCGTACCGCCTTGTGCGGTCGGAATCAAGTTTACATAACTCTCAGCCAATAGCTCGCCACCTTCCGGCAGCCAAGTTAATGCCCAAGTTACCGCTTCGGTTTCGGAAGTAACATCGCCGATAAACGGTGGATTCGGTAAACATTCGAATTCTTTTAACGCTTCGCTTAAATAGTCGGATAAACCGTCTTCGTAATACCAAGTTTCGCTGCTGTTATTGATATGATCAACGAAGTTGATGGTTAATTTCGGACAAAGTACCGCTTTGGCACGTAATAAGTGGCGTAAACGGCTAACCGAAAATCTCGGCGAATCGAAATATTTTGGATTAGGATAGAAACGAACGGTGGTACCGGTTTGTTTTTTCGGGCAACTGCCAACAACGGTTAATTCTTCTACTTTTACCCCATTTTCAAAGGCAATCGTATAAATTTCACCGTTACGCTTGATTTTGATTTCCACACGTTGCGAAAGAGCGTTTACCACCGAGATCCCTACCCCGTGTAAACCGCCTGAAAACGTGTAGTTTTTATTGGAAAACTTACCGCCTGCGTGTAACTTTGTGAGAATTAATTCCACACCGGAAATTTTTTCGGTGGAGTGAATATCAACCGGCATACCTCGACCGTTATCAATCACTTCCAACGAATTATCCGTATGCAAGATCACATCGATTTGAGAGGCATAGCCCGATAACGCTTCATCGACACTATTATCAATAACTTCTTGCCCTAAATGGTTCGGACGAGTGGTATCGGTGTACATTCCGGGACGAAGTTGGACGGGTTCAAGATCTTTTAAAACGGTAATTTCATCAGCACCGTAGCGTTTATCAGACATGACTGGCTCTCTTTATGGACATAAAAACAGGCATTTTACTGGCAAATTCCCCATTTGTTGAGTAAAAAATGCTGTTCTAGTGATTTTTTGTTTCGCCGAGCAGAGATTTTTTAATGATAAAGCTAAATTGACTACCTTTGCCGAACTCACTTTTGATTTGCAAGTGAGAACCGTGTTGTTCCAACGCATATTTAACAATCGCTAACCCTAAGCCGCTACCGCCGGTTTGATTACTGCGAGATTCATCCACTCGATAGAAACGCTCGGTTAAATGCGGTAAATGCTCGTCTTCAATACCAATACCGTTGTCTTTGACGCTAAATTCCGCCCCTTCATCACACCAATGCCAATCCACCTCAATGGTTGCACCGTCACCGGCATGTTTAACCGCATTGTAAATCAAGTTGGAAACCGCACTTTGCAACTGGGTTTCATCGCCTAATACGGTAATATTCGGCGTGATATTAAAAATAATTTGTTGCTTGCTCTGATTTAAAAAATCCGCATTTTTTTGTAAAGCGGAAATCATCGCCGACATTTCAACTACATAATGTTCTTTGCTGGAAGACGTCTCAATTTTTGCCAATAAATTAAGCTGATCCAATAAATTGCCCATCCGTTTCGCTTGGGATTGCATCGCATGAATACTTTTTTGTTGTAGCTCGGTTTTCGCTTGCCCTTCCAATAATTCCAAATAACCTCGTAATACGGTCAGCGGCGTGCGCAATTCGTGGTTCATATTGGTTAGGAATGTTTGTCTGGAATGTAATAAGCGAATCATTTGCGTCACGTCACGCGCAATAATTAAATAACTTTCGCTGTCATAATCGTTTAAATGAAATTCGATATATCGCCCGTCACTGTCCATTAAAACAAGCGGTCTGTTTCTCTTATTTTGATGAAAATATTTTTTAAATTCTTCATAAAAAATCACGTTAAACACGCTTTTTTCCAGCTTTTTATCCCAATAAAACTTTAAGATTTCTTGCGAAGCGTTGTTACACCATAAAATAGTGCCGTCATGGCGACAAATAATGATACCGTCCGGCAAATATTGAATATTTCGGTTTAATTTCGAAAGTAATCGCAAGGTTTTGATTTTCTCACGGCGATTACGTTTTTGATAAAAAGCCACGGTTTGAGAAATATGCTCCCACGTCGTTAATACTTTGCGACTGCTGTCACGATTCGGATCAATCAGGTGTAATAAACGTTGTTCGTTATAATGATGCCAAACCAATAGCAGCACTAAAATCAACACAAACCAAGTAAGGAAATCCCAAGCAAATAAGCTGAATAAAAAAGCCGTAGCAACGGCAAGAATCGCTTCAATAAAAAAATGCTTGAAAGAAAGTCTAAATTTTTTCATTAATTATCCTGAAAATGATTGGAAAAACGATAGCCGGATCCGCGTACCGTTTGTACATAACGTTCAAAACCGCAGGGTTCTAGACTTCTTCTTAAACGGCGAATATAAGAATCTACCGTTCTGTCTTCCACATAAATATCATTGCCCCAAACAAAATCCAGTAATTGTTCTCGGCTATAGACTTTTTCCGGATGAGTCATAAAAAAGTGTAATAATTTATATTCGGTACTGCTTAAACTAATTTCTTTTTTCTGGAAGGTAACGCGTTTGGCATTTTGATCCAAGATCAGATCATCTATATTGATAATATCGTTATTTTGATAGGTTCGTCTAAGTAAGGCTTCGATTCGGGCAATTAACACTTTTGGCGAGAACGGTTTAGTCACATAATCGTCCGCACCGGTATTAAGACAAACAATGCAATCGTCTTCCGAACTGCGAGCGGTAAGCATTAAGATAGGAATTTGTGCGGTTTCTTCCGATTTTTTTAAATATTGAATAAACTGAATACCCGAACGTCCCGGTAACATCCAATCCAGTAGAATTAACTTCGGTTTCTCGCTCAGCTTTTTGACCGCACTTTGATAATCCTCGGCTTCGAGCACTTGATAATTCTGTTGTAATAAAAACAGAGAGATCATTTCTCGGATAGCTCTTTCATCTTCGACAATCAGAATTTTTTCATTCATCTTATGCTCCTAATCCTTTGCGCCCCATCGTCTGCTTCTAACGTTCTGCTCTGATAAGCGGTCGAATTTCACCAAAAATTTGCAAAATTTTAGCAAAATCCGACCGCTTGCGTCGATTCATTTTAGTAAAATTAACCCATTCTGCCTCGAATGTAATCTTCGGTACGTTGGAATTTCGGTTTATCGAAAATTTGTTTGGTTTCACCAAATTCGACTAATTCGCCTAAATACATATAAGCGGTGTAATCCGAGCAACGAGCCGCCTGCTGCATATTATGGGTCACAATCGCCACCGTATAATCGTGTTTCAACTCGCTGATCAATTCTTCGATTTTCATGGTTGAAATCGGGTCGAGCGCCGAACAAGGTTCGTCTAACAATAACACTTCCGGTTTTACCGCAATACCGCGTGCAATACATAAACGCTGTTGCTGACCGCCGGATAAACTGTCGCCGCTTTGATTTAATTTATCTTTCACTTCGTTCCACAATGCGGCTTTGGTTAATGCCCATTCGACACGATCATTTAATTCCGATTTCGGTAACTTTTCAAATAAACGGATACCAAACGCTACATTATCATAAATTGACATCGGGAACGGAGTCGGTTTTTGGAAAACCATACCGATTTTGGCTCGAATTAATGCAATATCAGTTTCGGTCGTTAATAAGTTTTCACCTTCAAACAGGATTTCCCCTTGCGCACTTTGGTTCGGATATTGTTCATACATTCGGTTTAAGGTACGTAATAAAGTTGATTTACCGCAGCCGGAAGGGCCGATAAATGCGGTAACTTTATTTTTCGCAATGCGCAAATTGATATTTTTTAAGGCATGAAAATCACCGTAGAAAAAGTCTAAGTTATTGATGGCGATTTTAGTGTCTTGTAGTGAAATTAATTCGTTACTCATTGCATTTCCTATTGTTGTTTCGGTTTGAAAAAGATACGGGTGAGAATATTTATACATAACACAAACCCGGTAATTAATGTTGCGCCCGCCCAAGCAAGGCTATTCCAATCTTGGAACGGACTTGCCGCATATTGATAAATGACCACCGGTAAGTTTGCCATCGGTGCGTTCATATCCAGCGAGCTGAATTGGTTTGAAAGTGCGGTAAACAATAACGGTGCGGTTTCCCCCGAAATACGCGCCACCGCCAATAACACCCCGGTAATAATCCCTGAGCGAGCCGCTTTATAACAAACCATCGTAATCATACGCCATTGCGGACAACCTAATGCCACAGCGGCTTCACGTAAGTTATTCGGAATCAGATTCAGCATACTGTCGGTAGTACGTACGACCACCGGAATCACTAAAATCGCGAGCGCAAAAGAACCCGCCCAACCTGAATAATGCTTCACATGCGAAACGTAAATCGCATAGATAAATAAACCGATAATAATCGACGGCGCCGAAAGTAAAATGTCGTTAAGGAAGCGGGTAACTTTTGCCAACTTACTGTAACGTCCGTATTCGGCTAAGTAAGTACCGGCTAAAATACCTACCGGCGTACCGATTAAAGTGGCGAAAACCAACATCATAAAGGAACCCATAATCGCATTACTTAAACCGCCCGTTTCATTCGGTGCCGGCGTCGGTAAGGTAAACAGGCTTAAAGAGAGTTCCGGAATCCCTTTATGAATTAGGGTAAATAAAATCCAACCTAGCCAAAACAGCCCGAACCCGACCGCAAAGAAAGAACCCGAGAGCATAACTTTGTTTACACATTTACGGCGGTAAAAACGCCCGTTTTTATTACGATACATTATTTCTTTCCTTCTTTTTGGGTCATTCTTAAAATCATTAAGCGAGAAATACTGAGTACGACCGTAGTAATTAAGAATAAGATTAAACCTAATTCCATCAACGCCGATTTTTGTAATCCGGTCGCCTCATTAAATTCATTCGCAATTGATGAAGCGATTGAAGCGGACGGCGAGAAGAGCGATTCAGGTAAGTTAAATGCGTTACCGATTACGAAAGTGACCGCCATCGTTTCACCCAATGCGCGTCCGAGTCCTAACATCATACTGCCGACTACACCGGCTTTGGTATAAGGTAATACGATTTTCCAAACTACTTCCCAAGTGGTTGAACCTAAGCCGTAAGCACTTTCTTTCAACATCGGCGGTACCACTCCGAATACTTCTCGCATCATCGAGGCGATATAAGGAATAATCATAATCGCCAACACCAACCCGGCGGTAAATAAACCGATACCGAAAGGTGCGCCGGAAAATAACACGCCGATAAGCGGTAGGTCGCCAAGTACCTCAATTAAAGTCGGTTGAATATATTCTTGGAACAGCGGTACGAAAACAAATAAACCCCACATACCGTAGATAATCGAAGGAATCGCAGCCAACATTTCTACCGCTACGCCAATCGGACGTTTCAACCATTCCGGTGCAAGTTCCGTTAAAAAAACCGCAATTCCGAAAGAAATCGGTACGGCAATCAATAACGCGATTAACGCAGAAATCAAAGTACCGATAACCGGTACCATTGCACCGAAATTCTCATTAATCGGATCCCAATCGTTGGTCCATAAGAAACTTAGACCAAAGCGTGTTAATGAATCCCAGCTGCCAATAACTAATGAAATCAAAATGGCCGCCAACATCGCAAAGACAAGCCAAGCAAAAAATTGTGTCGTATGCTTAAATAACCCTTCCGCTAAAGGATGATTTAAACAGCTCGGTTTATGAATATTCGACATAAAAAACTCCAATGTTTTATCTTGGTGCTTATTTTAAAAAAAGAATATGACAGTTTTATGACATTGCCGTCACACAAAAACAAAAGCGGCTGAATTTAAAGTTTACAAAAAACACTTCAAATTCAACCGCTTATTTCTTATTTAACGATTAGCGAACCGCTTTACCGTCTTTATCTTTTACTTCGTTTTGCCATTTTTGTTTGATTTTAGCAACTACTTCATCCGGTAACGGCACATAATCTAACTCTGACGCCGCATTTTTACCTTTTTCAAATGCCCAATCGAAGAAATCAAACACCGCTTTGGTTGCGGTCGGATTATCCGCTTGTTGATGGACAAGAATGAAACTTGCCGCCGTAACAGGCCACGAGTTATCGCCGCCTTCATTGGTTAGCACAATGCCCATACCTTTCGCTTTATCCCACTGTGCGTTTGCAGCCGCCGCCATAAAACTTTCGCGTGACGGTTGTACAAATTTACCCGCTTGGTTTTGTAACGAAGCCCAAGCTAAGTTATTTTGTTTCGCATAAGCATATTCGACATAACCGATAGAATATTTAAGTTGTTTCACATAAGCGGCTACACCTTCATTACCTTTACCGCCTTGACCGGTAGGCCATTTAACCGATTTACCTTCACCGACTTTTTCTTTCCATTCCGGCGACACTTTTGATAAATAGTTAGTCCAACCGAATGTTGTACCCGAACCGTCCGAACGACGTACTACAACAATACTTTTATCCGGTAAATTTAATGAACCGTTCAACGCTTTAATCGCAGGGTCATTCCATTTGGTAATTTTACCGAGGAAAATATCCGCTAATACCGCACCGGATAATTTTAATTCACCCGCTTTAAATTCCGGTAAATTTACCACCGGTACCGTACCGCCGATAATTGCCGGGAATTGTAACAATTTATGTTGATCCAATAATTCCGCTTTCATCGGGTCGTCCGATGCACCGAAATCAATGGTTTTTGCAATAATTTGTTGCTGACCGCCACCGGAACCGATAGATTGATAATTAACTTTATTGCCTGTTTCTTTCTCATAAAGTGAAGCCCATTTCGCATAAATAGGATATGGGAATGAAGCACCTGCACCGGTAATCGTATCAGCATAACTTGATGCCATTACGCCTAATGAAAGCCCGATCAGAACGAATTTTTTAGCTGCTTTTACCAATAACATATTGTTCTCCTCATTGATGTTTGAACTAGCTGTTTGGAATAGATTATTTGGTTTACGCGCATTCTAAAAAAACAATATGACGATTTGATGACAATTCAAAAATAAATAAAACCGGCGATTTGTAAAAAATTTAGCGTTTTAGACCGCTTAATATCGAGCATTCCGGACTATCGTTACCGCAACAAGACTTACTCCAACTTTTTAATAGCGTCAGCATTTGTTGCAAATCGGCAATTTTCTGCTGAAGTTCTTCGATATGTTGCTCGGTAAGTCGTTTTACTTCTCGGCTAGTACGATGCGGATCATCATTTAGTTTTAATAATTCGCTAATCTGCACTAAAGAAAATCCGACCTTACGTGCATTACTGATAAAGTGTAAACGTTCTAAATCCGCCGCCGAATAAATTCGATAGCCGCTACTTGAACGAGTTGCTTGCGGCAATAAACCGGCTTTTTCATAATCCCGAATTTGTTTTGCCGATAATTCGGTATGTTTGGCTGCTTGACTAATATTCATTCTGTTACCTCTTGACCTTAACCTAGGGTTAAGGATTAGCATATAAAGAAATTCAGTATTCGTCATTCTTTTTTATGAGGTAACTATGAAATTTCGTCTGTTAAAAACCGTTTCGCTTTGTGCAATGTTTGCGACTTCTTCTTTTGCTTATGCAGTCAATAATATTGAAGTATGGAAAAGTCCGACTTGTGGTTGCTGTAACTTTTGGATTGATCATTTAAAACAGCACGGTTTTAACGTCACCGCAAATGATACTGGTAATCAACATGTACATAGCAAATTGCAATTACAGCCGAAATTACAAGCCTGTCATAGTGCAATGGTGGACGGTTATCTCATTGAAGGTCACGTGCCGGCACAGGATATTGAACGTTTACTCAAAGAAAAACCGGCTGATGCGGTAGGTTTAATCGTACCGGAAATGCCGCTTGGTTCGCCGGGTATGGATCAGCCGAAACATATGGGGCATAAAGATAAATATGATGTGCTGTTACTTAAAAAAGACGGCACAACCACCATTTTCAATTCATACAACTAATCATTAGGAGAAACAAAATGTCAATTACACTCAAACTTGACGGCTTACATTGCGGTAACTGCGTAAAAAGCGTTGAAAAAGCCTTAAATGCTGTAGAAGGCGTGACTAAAGCGACCGTAACTTTAGATCCGCAACAAGCGATTGTAGAAGGATCCGCTAACGCAGACGTACTGATTGCCGCCGTTGATGATATTGGTTTTGAAGCGGAAGTTATTTAATCCTGATCATTATTGGTATTCAAAGAAAATCCCCTCTTTACTAAAGAGGGGAAAAAAATATAAAGACCACTATTTCCGTGGTTAAACTTACCGGAAAGAAACGATATGGCTAAAGAACAGCAACTTTTAATTGACGGTATGCACTGTGCCGCTTGCGTGCGTCGGGTTGAAAAAATCTTGATGAAAGTGGAAGGGGTAACTTTTGCTTCGGTCAATCTTGCCGATCAAACCGCATTTGTACAGGGCGAAGCGGATCCTCAGGCAATGGTGCAAGCGGTCGAAAAAATCGGTTTCGGTGCGGAGATTTTAGAAAGCGAACAAGAACGCCGAGCCAAACAACAAGCCCAAACCCAGCGCACTTTAAGCCATAAAAAATGGCAATTTATTATGGCGTTAATTGTCGGTTTCGGCTTAGTCGTATTGGGACTGGTTATCGGTATGATCCCAAACTCAACTAATTTAATATATTGGTTTATCGCCGCAGCCGTCAGTTTATTTACTATGTATTTTGCCGGTAAAGATTTCTTTGTCGGTGCATGGGTCAGCCTTAAAAATAAAGCCTCCACTATGGACACCTTAGTCGCACTCAGTACCGGTGTCGCTTGGCTCTACTCCTTCTGGCTAACGCTTTTTCCCCAACCGCAGGCACACGTTTACTATGAAGCCAGCGTGATGATTATCGGCTTTATCAATCTCGGTAAATTTCTTGAACTAAAAGCGAAACAACGTTCCTCACTTGCCTTAGAAAAATTACTTGATCTCGCTCCGCAACAAGCGGTCGTTTTTGATCAAAATAATGCGACTCAAACGATTCCGGTCAAAGGCATCAAGCCGGAAATGCGTGTGCAGGCACTCACCGGCGACCGCCTTGCGGTGGACGGCAGATTGGAAAGCGGTTCAATTTGGGTGGATGAATCAATGCTGACCGGTGAAGCGTTACCGATTGAGAAAAAAATCGGCGACAAAGTACGTGCCGGAACTTTGATTCAAGACGGAGCAGGCATCTATATTGCCGAACAAGTCGGCAGCCAAACTGCCCTTGCTCGTGTAATTAACGCTGTACGTCACGCGCAATCAAGTAAGCCACCGATCGCACAATTTGTCGATAAAGTTGCCGCTGTTTTTGTACCGGTTGTGGCTTCGATTGCGTTGATAAGCGGTCTGATTTGGTTATTTTTAGGCAAAGAATTTTCATTCGCACTCTCGATCTTTACCACCGTGTTAATTATCGCTTGCCCTTGTGCGCTCGGTTTAGCGATTCCGCTTTCCACCATTGCCGGCGTGGCTCGTGCCGCCGAATTCGGCGTGTTAGTACGTAATATCGAAGCCCTGCAAGCCGGTTCGGAAATCGATACGTTGGTGTTCGATAAAACCGGCACACTCACTACCGGCGAAATGACAGTTTCGGATATTCAGACCTTTAACGGCTTCGAGAAAGATTATGTGTTACAACTGGCAAAAAGTTTAGAAGTCCACGCTTCGCATCCGATTGCCAAAGCAATTGTAAAATTTGCCGAAAATCAGACCGCTTGTGAAGTCACAAACGTACAAGTGGTTAAAGGTGCGGGAATTATCGCTAACTTAGGCGAAGATCAAATCAAGGTCGGTAATGCGAAGTTTGTCAATTTTTCCGGAAATTTAACCGCTTCTCGAGCCACACAAATTTTTGTAGCAATAAATGATCAATTAGCCGGTATTTTATCGGTGGAAGATCAATTACGTGACGAATCCAAAGCAATGATCGAAAAATTTAAAGCGGAAGGTTATCAATGCTTAATGCTAACCGGTGACCGCCAAGCCACCGCTGAATATTTCGCACAACAGCTCGGTTTAGATGGTGTAATTGCCGAAGTATTACCGGAACAAAAAGCGGATAAAATTCGTGAGTTGCAAAAACAAGGCAAAAAAGTGGCGATGATTGGTGACGGAATTAATGATGCGCCGGCTCTCGCTCAAGCAAATGTGGGCATTGCGATGCACAATGGCTCGGATATTGCGGTCGAAACCGCCGATCTCTCATTGATGCAACACGGCTTGGCACCGGTACTACAAATCCTACCGTTTGCTAAACGGGTATTACGCAATATGAAGCAAAGTTTGCTCGGGGCATTTATGTATAACGTGATTGCCATTCCGATTGCCGCCGGTGTACTTTACCCTTTTACCGGCTGGCTACTCAACCCGATGATCGCCGCAGTTGCAATGACAATGTCTTCCATCACCGTAGTGCTGAACAGTCAGAGATTGTTGAAATAGCTAGTTTCCCTCACGCACGAAGCCGTACGTGGTTACAATCAGCCTTCGGCTGAGTGAGCCACTCTGTGGCTCTATATTTTCTCTAACTTCCAGCCCTAGCAGGGCTGAATTATGCTTAACCTAGTACGGCTCTGCCGTGCTAGGCTTTTCAGTGTAATCCGTCTATTCCGTGGTTTTATTGGTTTTATTTCTTTTCTAGCCACCGGATTTACGGCACACAAAATCAAACCATGTAGTCGGTAAAATGCGCCTTAGCCACCAGAACAGTTTTGTTGGAAATGTAACTTGATAACGGGCTTTCGGTTTGTTATCGGTTAAAGCTCTTAAGCAGGCTTCCGCCACCGCAGATGCCGGTTTGGCAAACGGATTATCATTCTTTTTAGTTGCCAAACGCTGATATTGTTTTTGGTTAAATGCCGTTTTAGCGGTATTTTCCACATCAATATATTTGTTGAGTTTATCCAAAGAATTTGAGCGAAAATCGCTTAAAATCGGGCCCGGCTCAATCAAACTAACATAAATATTCGAGCCGTATAATTCGTGACGTAACGTATCCGCCATTCCCTCTACCGCAAATTTAGAGGCATTATAAGCACCTCGAAAGTGCATTGCGGCAAATCCTAAAATACTGCTGGTCAGTAAAATACGTCCGTGATTCTGAGCGCGGAAAATTTTAAGTGCATGATTCATCACTTCCCACACACCAAACACATTGATTTCAAATAACTCACGTAACGCTTCACGCGGCAAATCTTCCACACAACCCGGTTGCCCCTGCCCCGCATTGCAAAATACCGCATCTAATCCACCGCTTGCTTTTATATAGTCAAACGCCTGTGCAATTTGTGCCGAATCTTGCACGTCAAGCTGAATACATTCAAAGCCTTCCGCTTGCAAGCGGTCAATATCCGCCTGTTTTCTGCAACTGGCAATCACTCGCCAGCCGTTATCTTTCAATAATTTAGCGGTGGCATAACCGATACCGGAAGAACAGCCGGTGATTAGAATCGTTTTCATACTTTCCTCAATACGGTTCGCCACTATTAACGAATCACACTTACAAAACCTTCGGTAACTTCCGCTTCTCGAGCTAGAGAAATACCATCATCTTCTTTCGGTGATCCGACTAATAATAAGCCGATCACTTTATCACCGGCACGGCAACCGAACGTTTCACGTAATAATGAACCTTCCACCCATTTTTTGCTGATCCAAACCGTTTCAAACCCTTGTGCATTAGCGGCTAACTGCATCGCATAAGTTGCACAACCTGCACTAACAATCTGTTCCCATGCCGGTACTTTCGGTGATTTGTGATCAATTTTTGCCACAATGCCGATCACCATCGGCGCTTGGCCGGAAAGTTTATCCGCCTTGGCTGCATTTTTTTCATCCATATTAAATTCCACTGCGGCAGCAGCTAAACATTCTCGCAATTTCGGCATTCCGCTTTTTTCGATCACCACAAAATGATAAGGCTTCATTTTGCCGTGATCCGGCGCACGCAATGCCGCTTTAATCATATTTTCAACTTGCTCCGCAGAGGGTGCAATTTCACCAAATTTTTTATTTGAACGACGGTGTTGTAATAAATCTAAAATATCCATAGTCAGTAACATTTTCGTGTAAAAATTAGCATAAGAATAACATATTTTGTTAATTCCAAGTCTTTTTTATGGTAGTTTATTGCGCAAATTTCTTACGTTTAATTAGGATAATTATGTTAAAAATATTAAAAGGGATTTACCAAATTTTTCGTTGCGTTCGTGAATTTGTGATGAGTCTGTTTTTTATTATATTCGTATTGATTTGCTTTGCTTTTTTAGCCTTAATCAATGAAGAAAACAGCTCGACTAAACATACAAATTTTGTCGAAAAAGGCGCATTAACACTTAATTTAGACGGCTACTTAGCCGATAACCATGATGAATACGGTGATTTTCATCGCTTGGTGCAAGCCGAATTAGGCAATAGCGAGCCGATAAAAATTTCAACTTTTGACGTGGTAAGAGCCATTGGTAAAGCGGCTAAAGACGACCGAATTACCGGATTAGTGCTGGATTTAGCTTATTTCCAAGGCGGTGACAGCGCGTCACTACAGTTTATCGGTAATGAAATTAACGAATTTAAAAAATCGGGCAAACCCGTAATTGCTATCGGCGAGCAATACAGCCAATCGCAATATTATTTAGCCAGTTTCGCCGATAAAATTTATCTGAATAAAGCCGGTTTCGTCGATATTCATGCGCTCAGTTACAGCAATATTTATTTCAAAACCTTACTCGATAAAATTGAAGCCGAACCGCATATTTTCCGTGTCGGCACTTACAAATCTGCGGTAGAACCTTTTATTCGTGACGATATGTCGCCCGAAGCAAAACAAAATGCACAAACGTGGCTCACGTCAATTTGGCGCAATATCCGCCAAGACATCGCGCAAAATCGTCAGATTCCTACGGATCAAGTGCTATTGGACAGTCAAACTTATATTGAGAAATATAGACAGCTAAAAGGTGACGATGCGCAATATGCGTTAAGCCAAAAATTAGTAACCGATCTTGCCACCAATGCGCAAATTCAGACCGCTTTGATTGAGCAATTCGGTAAAGACAAAGAAGGTCATTACAACAGTATTGATTACTTCGATTATGCCATGGAACTTAATGATCGTTTTGACGTACAAACCGAACATAAAATTGCCGTTGTAAACGTCGAAGGGCAAATTATCTCGGGGGAAAGCGATGCAAGTTCCGCCGGTAGCGATACGATAGTCAAATTATTACGTAAAGCCCGTGAAGATGAGCATGTCAGAGGCGTAATTCTAAGAGTAAACAGCCCTGGTGGCAGTGCGCTTGCTTCGGAAATTATTCGCCAAGAAGTGGAAGAAATTCAAAAAGCCGGTAAACCTGTCGTGGCTTCGATGGGGGGAATGGCGGCATCGGGCGGTTATTGGATCTCTGCAACCAGCGATAAAATTATCGCCAGCCCGACTACCATTACCGGTTCTATCGGGATTTTCGGTTTAGCCGCCAGCTTTGAAAAAACCGCTAAAAATCTCGGTGTAACGGAAGACGGTATTTCACTTTCACCGTTTGCCTCTTCCAGCCCGTTAAAAACGTTGCCGAAAGAACAAGCGGAAGTAATCCAAATCAGTATCGAAAACGGCTATGATCGCTTCCTCGAATTAGTCAGTCGCGGTCGAAATATGTCGAAACAAGCGGTGGATACCATTGCACAAGGGCAAGTGTGGTCGGGAGAAGATGCGTTAAAACACGGCTTAGTCGATGAATTAGGAGATTTTACCCGTGCTTATAGTGTGGTGACCGAGTTGGTAAATCAAAAACGTAAGGCGAATAACGAAACGGAAATCGAACATTTTAGAAGCCAATGGATAATTGATAGCGATGATAGTCTGCTCGGCTCATTCCTAAAAGGTTCTAAGCTCAAATTACAATTAGGTACATTATTAGGACTTCCGATTGCAACTCAAGCGGAACAATCACTTGAATTATTACAAAAATTCAACGACCCTAAACATACTTATTTGTACTGCCTTACTTGCGGTACGATAAAATAGCCAATGACAAGCGGTTGAATTTGCAACTTTTTTCGCAAATCCAACCGCTTATTTTATCTTTCCTCACCTCTCTTTTTTGTTTATAGTAACGCCCTTTCTAGTAATCCTAAGCTATAAAATATGAACCAAAAGCAACTGATAAAATTAGCCGTATTACTAATTATTGCGGCGATCTCTTATTTTTTCGGCAATCAAACCAAAAAATCAGAACCGGTTAAACAATCGCAACAACAAAACGACTATGCAACCGAAACCGATACGCCGATTGCCAAAGCACCGCAGGCACAATCAGCCTCTGCGACTCAAGCGGCACTTTCGATGAATTATGATTCCAAAATGTATGAAGATAAAATCGGGCAAAATAAGCACGCACCGGTTGATTACTATATGTTGGCACTTTCTTGGTCGCCGGCTTTTTGTGAATCACAACGCAATAAAAACCAAGGTGATGTGCCGCAACGTTTAGCTTATCAGTGCACCGGCAGTCAAAACTTCGGCTGGGTTATTCACGGTTTATGGCCACAAAATGCTAAGGCTCATTCGGTTGATCAGCATCCTCGCTATTGCCAAGGCGATTTACCGGAAGTTTCCGCAAAAACTATTGAGCAATATCTACCGGAATCACCGGGGGCGGCCTTATTACAAGGCGAATGGGAAAAACACGGCAGCTGCGCTTTCGATAGTGCGGAAAGCTATTTTGCCAAACAAAAAGAGTTGTTTTACAGCCTAAAACTACCGGCAAAAAATCTACGCCGCAATGATTTATTCCAATGGATGCGTAAACATAATCCGCAGCTACGCGGCGTTTATTTAGGCGCAAGCAAGACCGAACTCTATGTTTGCTACGATAAAAAATGGCAACCGATGGACTGCCCGAAATAAATGACGGACTCAGTTTCAAATACTGCTCTTATGCGTCAGCTAAAAATGCAGGTTCAGCGTCAGCTAAAACGCAATTTGGAGCAAGCCAATACTCACTTCAATAAAACTTTTACACCGCCTACGGTCAGCTATGCCGTGCGCGGTGTAAAAGCCGGTGTCGCTTACCTGCAACGTAATGAAATTCGCTTTAATCCCGTTTTATTGGCGGAAAACGGGCAATCCTTTATTCAGCAAGTGGTACCGCACGAACTTGCTCACGCTTTGGTTTATCAACAGTTCGGGCGAGTTCAACCGCACGGCAAAGAATGGAAAATGATGATGGAGCAAGTTTTCGGCGTACCGGCGGAAACCTATCATTGTTTCGATACGCAAAATGTGGTCGGTAAACAATTCGCCTATCAATGCGGCTGCCAAACGCATCTACTTTCCGTACGCCGCCATAACGCTATCGTGCGAGACGGTCGCCGTTATCTCTGTAAACGCTGTAAACAAATTCTCACTTCCAAAGACAATTTAGCATAAGAGCCAAAATAACCTTAAAAGATACTGGACTTTATTGTACAAGTGCCTAAAATTAACCCAATTTTTTTGACTTTTATCAATTTATTATCTTTTGGAGTATTTCAATGACAATCGAAACAATCGTTGTAGTCGGCGGCGGTGCAGGCGGTTTAGAGCTTGCGACTTACCTCGGCGACAAATTAGGCCGTAAGAAAAAAGCGAAAGTGATTCTTATCGACCGTAATACGACCCACCTTTGGAAACCTTTGTTACACGAAGTGGCAACCGGTTCTTTAGATGAAGGCATCGATGCGCTTAGCTATCGTGCACATGCCAAAAATCATGCTTTCGAGTTTCAACAAGGGACTTTAACGTCGGTTAATCGTGATAAAAAAGAAATCACGCTTGCGCCGATTTATAACGAACAGAATCAGTTATTGGTTAAAGAACGTCATATCGCTTACGATAAATTAGTGATTGCGATCGGCAGTAAATCGAACGATTTCAATACCAAAGGCGTAGCGGAACACTGCATTTTCTTAGACGGCTCGGAACAAGCGAAACAATTCCAAAAACGTATGATGGAATTATTCTTACATTTCTCGCACAGCGAAGATCAAGATGTAAAAATTGCGATCGTCGGCGGTGGTGCAACCGGTATCGAACTTTCCGCCGAGCTTTATAATACGGTTAAACATTTAAACGAATACGGCTTCGGTAAATTACACCGAGCCAGTTTGAAAGTGACGTTAATCGAAGCGGGTCCTCGTTTAATTCCGGCATTAACCGAAAAAGTATCCGCTTCGGCTTTAGCGGAATTGCGCAAAGCCGGCGTGGACGTTCGTTTAAATACGATGATTACCGAAGCGGTGGAAGACGGCTTAATCACCAAAGACGGCGAAAAAATTGAAGCCAATCTGATGGTTTGGGCGGCAGGAATTAAAGCGCCCGAGTTTGTCAAGGAATTCGGTTTTGAAACTAATCGTCTCAACCAAATTGAAATCAAAGAGACCTTACAAACCACGGTAGATGATTCGGTATATGTTATCGGCGACTGCGCCTCATTAATCCAAGACGGCAAAGCGATTCCGCCGCGTGCGCAAGCCGCACACCAAATGGCGACCCAATGCGGTAAAAACATTGTTGCCTTACTTGAAGGTAAAGAGCAAAAACCGTTTAAATTCAATGATAAAGGCTCTCTGCTTTCGTTCTCTCATTTCGGCACGGTCGGTAACTTGATGGGTAACTTAATGAGCGGCGATATGTTTATCGAAGGTAAAATCGCACGCCTTGCATACCTCTCTCTATATCGTATGCACCAAGTCGCTTTACACGGCTGGGTAAAAACCGCTCTGATTTTATTCGTCGGTCAAATTAATCGCTTCCTCAGACCGTCAATGAAATTACACTAAGCAAAATAAGCGGTCATATTTCCGCAAGATTTTGCAAAAAATTAACCACGGAATACACAGATTACTCGGAAATTTTATTCAGTGTAATCAATGTGTTCCGTGGTTTTATTTAAGCTATATTTCACTCTCTCCCCTTGTGGGAGAGAGACAGCTTGTTGAAGCGTTTAGTGAAAACAAGCAGAGAGAGGGAATTACTTCTTCCAACCTTTCAACGCATCGGCAAAGGCATTGTTGGCGAACTGATTACGTTGCGATTTATTGCCAGAGAAGCGGTCGGATTTTTCGCTATTTTTGCGATTTTCTTGCGGATTTCGGCCGCTTGTCGGTTTGTCGGTCGGCTTGTCTTCTAAACGCATAGTAAGCGCAATACGTTTACGCTGTACGTCCACTTCTAAGACCTTCACTTTCACCAAATCACCGACTTTCACCACTTTATGCGGATCTTCCACAAAGCTGTTCGATAACATTGAAATATGTACCAAACCGTCTTGGTGTACGCCAATATCCACAAAAGCACCGAAATTCGCCACATTAGTTACCGTCCCCTCTAAGATCATTCCGACTTTCAGATCCTTAATATCTTCTACGCCGTCCATAAAGGTTGCCGTTTTAAATTCACCACGAGGATCGCGCCCAGGTTTTTCCAGCTCTTTGAAAATATCGTTTACAGTCGGTAAACCGAATTGTTCGTCCACAAAGTCTTTTGCATTCAGTTGGTGAATACGAGTTGCATTGCCCATTAATTCAGCAAGAGTCGAATCGGTTGCTTGGAGAATTTTTTCCACCACCGGATAAGCCTCCGGATGCACGCTCGAAGCGTCTAACGCATTTTTACCGCCGACAATTCGCATAAAACCGGCACACTGTTCAAAGGCTTTCGGCCCTAAACGAGGCACTTTTTTCAGGTCGGAGCGGGCATTAAAACGTCCGTTTTCATCACGAAACGCTACGATACTTTGCGCTAGTGTTTTGCTCATACCGGCAACACGAGCCAATAACGGTGCGGAAGCGGTATTCAGATCCACCCCAACCGCATTTACACAGTCTTCAACCACCGCATCCAGTTTGCGAGCCAGTTGCGACTGGTTTACATCGTGCTGATACTGACCAACACCAATCGCTTTCGGTTCGATTTTCACTAATTCCGCGAGCGGATCTTGTAAACGGCGAGCAATCGATACCGCCCCACGCAATGAAACATCAAGTTCTGGGAATTCATTTGCCGCTAATTCGGAAGCCGAATAAACCGAAGCCCCCGCCTCACTGACCACCACGGTTTGCGGAATCAACATCTCCGGTTTGCTTTCTTTGATCTGCTTTAAAACGTCCTTGGCAAAACGTTCCGTTTCACGAGAAGCCGTGCCGTTACCGATCGCAATCAGCTCAACATTATGCTGCTTAATTAATTTATACAGCGAAACTTCCGCCGCTGCTTTGCCTGTTGTGTGCGGATAAATGGTGTCGGTCGCCAATAATTTACCGGTATTATCCACCACAGCCACTTTCACACCGGTTCGTAAGCCCGGGTCTAAGCCCATGGTATTTTTTTCGCCTGCCGGTGCCGCCATTAATAACGCAGACAGATTGCGAGCAAATACGTCAATCGCTTCTTCTTCCGCTTTCTCGCGCAATGCGCCCATTAATTCGGTTTCCAAATGAAGTGCAGCTTTAATTTTCCACGTCCAAGCAATCACTTGCTCACGCCATTTGTCTGCCGGTTGTTGATTGAATATCACACCTAAATGCTGGCGAATAATTTCTTCGCAATGGCTTGTTCGAGCACCTTCTTCCGCTTCAGGATCCGCATTTAACGAAAGCGATAATACGCCTTCGTTTCTGCCTCGGAACATCGCTAACGCACGGTGTGAAGGTATGGTTTTAAACGGTTCGCTATGCGCAAAATAATCTCGGAATTTTTCGCCCTCTTCTTCCTTGCCTTCAATCACTTTTGATTCCAACGTTGCGTAAGCGGTTAAATATTGGCGTAATTTTGCAAGTAATTCAGCATCTTCTGAAAAACGCTCCATCAGAATATAACGCGCACCGTCTAACGCAGATTTAACATCCGCTACACCTTTTTCCGCATCCACAAAAGATTCAGCTAATACTTCCGGGGATTGGCTCGGATCATTCCATAAGCTATCTGCCAACGGCTCAAGCCCTGCTTCAATCGCAATTTGCCCACGAGTACGGCGTTTAGGTTTATAAGGTAAATAAAGATCTTCTAATTCAGTTTTACTTTCGGTCGTTTCAATTTTGGCACGTAATTCATTCGTCAATTTACCTTGATCTTCAATCGATTTAAGGATCGTTTGACGGCGATCGTCCAACTCACGTAAATAGATTAAACGTGTTTCAAAATGACGTAATTGAGTGTCGTCTAAACCGCCGGTGACTTCTTTACGATAACGTGCGATAAATGGAATGGTATTACCCTCATCGAGTAATTTGATTGCAGCAAGAATTTGATGTGAGCCAACAGAAAGTTCTGTGGCAATAATCTGGCTAATTTGTGTATTGAGCTCTGACATTGCGTTTTCCTAACAAATAAAATTCGCTTTATTTTAGCAGTAAAAAAGACAATGCCCAAAAATAAAAGTTCGAGCTAGCGCAGTGCCGCCGCTCTTGCTTTATCCAGCTTTTCTAATTGGTTTAACGCTTCATTTGCTTTAGCTAAGTTTGGCTCTTGCTTAGCACATAACACAATATTTTCTAGGCTATCGGCTTGATGATAGTAAGGCTGCTCACTTTTCACCGCTTGCTCAAACTGCTGATATGCCTGATCAAATTTGGCTTGTTTACACAGAAAAGTACCGTAATTATTTAATACGTCCGGACGATTATCACTTAATTTCAATGCTTTATGATAAGCCTGTTCCGCATGAGCTTGATCACCGATTTGCTGATAGTAATAAGCTAAAACAGAATGAGGTAAGTAATCGTTTTGATCGTGGCTTAACGCTTTATCAATATTCTCTTTCGCTTTGGGTAAATCATGTTGATCGAGATACGCTAAGGCTAAATTGATACGCGCTTTAACCGCTTCCGAACGATTAAAGGTAGTTTGGGAGGTTGGAAGCTGAGAAGAACAACCGAACAGCACAGATAACAGCATACAAGCGGTCAAATTTCGCAAAAATTTTGCAAGGTTCATATTGTTCTCCTCGAGATATACTCCCCTCGCTTAGTTTCTTAGGGAGAAATTGATTAATGGTTTTGTACCGCAATACCTTTGCCAAACTTACGTTTTTCCATAGTACGTTTAGTTCGGTCGATTACATCACCGGCGAGCTGACCGCAAGCGGCATCAATATCGTCACCACGAGTTTTACGTACAATTACCGTAAAACCGTATTCCATTAACGTTTTTTGGAAACGATCCACACGGCTATTTGAACTCTTACCGTAAGGTGCTTCCGGGAACGGGTTCCATGGAATGAGGTTGATCTTACACGGCGTATTTTTTAGTACTTCAGCTAACTGATGTGCGTGTTCCGTGCCGTCATTAACGTGATCTAATAACACATATTCAATCGTCACTTTACCGTGGTTCGCATTCGATACTTCAAGGTATTTATGCACTGAATCCATTAACATTTTAATATTATACTTTTTATTAATCGGCATAATTTCATCACGCAATTCATCGTTCGGCGCATGCAATGAAATCGCTAATGCCACGTCAATTTTTTCACGCATAATATCAAGCGCCGGCACAACACCTGCCGTTGAAAGCGTGACACGGCGTTTTGATAAACCGTAAGCGAAATCATCTAACATAATTTCCATTGCCGGAATCACGTTATTTAAGTTAAGTAACGGTTCTCCCATTCCCATCATTACCACGTTGGTAATCGGACGCACACCGGTTACACCGAAATTACCAATGATTTTCGAAGCTCGCCATACCTGACCGATAATTTCCGAAACGGTTAAGTTACGGTTAAAACCTTGTTGAGCAGTTGAACAGAATTTACAAGCTAACGCACAGCCTACTTGTGAAGAAACACATAACGTTGCACGATCATCTTCCGGAATATATACCGTTTCAATTTGCTGATCGCCTACCTGCATTGCCCATTTGATTGTACCGTCACTTGAACGTTGTTCAACAGATACTTCCGGTGCTTTGATTTCTGCAATTTGTTTTAATTTTTCACGCAATACTTTATTGATATTGCTCATATTATCGAAATTATCTTCACCGAAATGGTAAATCCATTTCATTAATTGGTCGGCACGAAACGGTTTTTCCCCCATTTCAGCAAATAACTCACGCATTTCCTTGCGAGTTAAATTCATTAAGTTAATTTTTTCTGATTTAGGGTGCTGTACCGCGACATTCGTTACTTGAATTTCGCTTGCACAAGTTTGGATTTGTTCTGACATAAGAGTAAAAGCCTCGTTGTTACACGCTTTACGGCAAAAGGATTAGTTTTGCAGGTTGATAAAATAAAAAAGACCGCAAATTTTACTCGTCAATCAATATTAAGGCTAGTGATTTTTAAACGAAATGGGAAGTTTTTAATCTGAAATTTCCGATCAAGATCGCAAAAAAGTGATGAAATGCAAAGATAGAAGGTAAAATAGCAAATTTTAAGTGTTATTGGATAATGGAACTAAGTAATAAGATAAGAAGTAGTGGTGGGCGATACCGGTCTCGAACCAGTGACCCCCTCCTTGTAAGGGAGGTGCTCTCCCAACTGAGCTAATCGCCCTCATGATATAGCATTTACTATAGCTTGAAGTTTATGATGAAAATCTAAAGTGGTGGGCGATACCGGTCTCGAACCAGTGACCCCCTCCTTGTAAGGGAGGTGCTCTCCCAACTGAGCTAATCGCCCACTTGAGATTTCATCAAAGGGAATTGAAAAGCGGAACACTTGTTGAAAAGTGGTGGGCGATACCGGTCTCGAACCAGTGACCCCCTCCTTGTAAGGGAGGTGCTCTCCCAACTGAGCTAATCGCCCGTTTTCAATTATTAGATTGTAATCAACACGAAACACTTATTGGAAAGTGGTGGGCGATACCGGTCTCGAACCAGTGACCCCCTCCTTGTAAGGGAGGTGCTCTCCCAACTGAGCTAATCGCCCGTGTTGTGGAGTGGCATTATAGAGATTTTTCATTTATCGTCAAACGCTTTTTTAACATTTCGGCGTGTTTGTTGAATTTTTCGTCCAAAACCTCCATTTTTTACGTTTTTTAACCTTCAACCACCGGATTAACCGTAGTAGAATAGAAAAATCTTTTGTTTAAAAAAGCCAATCACGGCAAATCATTTAATAGGCTGATAATAATGAATATCGAAACTCTTTTCCCTTTAGATCCGAATGTAAAAGTGCGTACCCGTTTTGCGCCTAGCCCTACCGGTTACTTACACGTGGGTGGTGCGCGTACCGCTTTATATTCTTGGTTATATGCAAAACATTTTAACGGTGAATTTGTACTACGTATCGAAGATACCGACTTAGAACGCTCAACACCGGAAGCAACCGCAGCCATTCTTGAAGGTATGGAATGGTTAAATCTTGGTTGGGAACACGGCCCGTACTATCAAACCAAACGTTTTGATCGTTATAACCAAGTTATCGATCAAATGATCGAGCAAGGCTTAGCTTACCGTTGCTACTGCTCAAAAGAACGTTTAGAAAACTTACGTCACGAACAAGAAGCAAATAAAGAAAAACCTCGTTATGACCGTCATTGTTTAGGTGATCACGAACATTCGGCGGATGAACCGCACGTTGTGCGTTTTAAAAACCCGCAAGAAGGTTCGGTAGTGTTTGACGATGCGGTACGTGGACGCATCGAAATCAGCAATAGCGAATTAGATGACTTAATTATTCGCCGTACAGACGGTTCGCCGACTTATAACTTCTGCGTGGTGGTAGATGACTGGGATATGGGTATTACGCACGTTGTTCGTGGCGAAGACCATATCAACAACACACCTCGTCAAATCAATATTTTAAAAGCATTGGGCGCACCGATTCCGACTTATGCACACGTTTCCATGATTAACGGTGATGACGGTCAAAAATTATCGAAACGCCACGGTGCGGTAAGTGTTATGCAATATCGTGACGACGGTTATTTGCCGGAAGCATTAATTAACTATTTAGTACGTTTAGGCTGGGGACACGGCGACCAAGAAATTTTCAGTCGTGAAGAAATGATCGAATTATTCGACATTCACTCGGTAAGTAAATCGGCAAGTGCTTTCAATACCGATAAATTACAATGGTTAAACCAACACTATATGCGTAGCCTACCGGCTGAACACGTGGCGAAATATTTAACGTGGCATATGAATGATCAAGCAATTGATACCTCAAACGGTCCTGCGTTAGAAGAAATTATTCCGGTATTAAGCGAACGTGCGAAAACCTTAAAAGAGTTAGCTGCTGCAAGCCGTTATTTCTATCAAGAATTTGACGGTTATGATGAAAAAGCTGCGGCGAAAAACTTCAAAGCGGAAGCAGTTGCACCACTTGCAAAATTATTGGAAAAATTAACCGCTTTAACCGATTGGAGTGTAGAAGCGATTCACGATGCGATGAATGCGACTGCAGCTGATTTAGAAATCGGTATGGGTAAAGTAGGGATGCCGTTCCGTTTAGCGGTAACCGGTTCCGGTCAATCGCCGTCAATGGATATCACTGCCAAATTAGTCGGACGTGAACGTACTTTAGCTCGTATCCAAAAAGCGATTGAGTTTATTCAAGCGCAAGCATAATTTCCTATTGACAGCTAACGTGGCGGCATTTATTATGTTGCCACTTTCGGGGATATAGCTCAGTTGGGAGAGCGCTTGAATGGCATTCAAGAGGTCGTCGGTTCGATCCCGATTATCTCCACCAATTCAAAATAAACTGATGTAAATAAACGTCTACACAAGCCTTATAGCACAACGCTTTAAGGCTTTTTTATTGTCTTTTATTGTCAATTCACGTCTTCTGAAATCATTGATCTTTAGTAACACTGTAAGCAACATCGGCAAAAATAGCAAAAATCAGTGTTACTAAAATGAGTGTTACATATTTGCAAGAATTACGAAGCCCCTTACTAATACCGAAGTAGATAAAGCTAAACCGCAAGCTAAAGAGTACAACCTCGACGGTAGCGACTATTTAATGATAGGAGCATAACTAACCGGCTCTATTTTGTCGTTTACCGTTGTCTTTTATTGTTTCTACATGTACAATATATTGTACATGTAAATCAAAAGGAGTAATAAATGCAAGCAATAACCTACACAGAAGCACGCCAAAATCTAGCCGGTACAATGTCAAAAGTAGCAGAAGATTTTGAGCCTATTTTAATTACGAGAAGCAAGGGCGGAAATTGCGTACTTATGTCATATGAGCAGTATTGTTCACTTGAAGAAACCGCCTATTTAATGCGTTCACCTACCAATGCAAAACGGCTATTGGATAGTGTGGCGGAATTAAGACAGGGACAAGGCATTGAAAGAGATTTAATCGAATGAAACTAACTTTCTCGTCTAATGCGTGGGAAGATTATTTATACTGGCAAAAAACCGATTCAATAATTTTGAAACGTATAAACAGCCTGATCAAAGATATTCAACGCCAACCATTCGAAGGCATAGGAAAACCGGAGCCGTTAAAATTCAATCTTTCGGGCTTTTGGTCAAGGCGAATCAATGAAGAACACCGCTTAATTTACAGCGTGGAAGATGAAGCAATTTTAATAGTAGCATGTAGATACCATTATGATCAGTAATTTAAACCGCCTTATTCAGAAATGGATAGGGCTTTTTATTACCAATAAACTATGACTATGATGGCCATAGTTCGCAATCGCAAGCGGTTAAATTTCAACGATTTTTTGCAAAAAGTCCGTAAAAATTGACCGCTTGTGCTTTAAATTTTCAAGACATTTAGTCTTCTAACTTCTCGCCCGCTTCCGGTAATAACACCGGTATGCCGTTTTGGATCGGATAAACTAATTTTGCCTCACGGCTAATCAAGCGATTATTGGCTTTATCCCATTCCAGTCCGGTATTGGTTACCGGACAAGCAAGATGATTAATCAGTTTTTCGTTCATATTATTTTCCTAATCGTTTTAAAATCGGTTCGAGTAAACAAGCGGTCGATTCCGGTGAAAATTTTGCAGAAACCGGTGCATACCACCAATTTTGCTGAGCAAAAGTTCGGCATTTTACCGCATCTTTTTCCGTCATCAGTAATGGAATTTGTTCGGCTGCAAGTGCTTTAAGTTGAGCTGGTTCAAATGCTTGGTGATCGGCAAAGCCTTGTGTTTTAAGTAATTTAACGCCTAAATTTTCAAGCATATTAAAAAATCGGGGAGGATGCCCGATTCCGGCAATCGCCACACATTCTTGCCCGATAAAATCAGTTATCGGCTTTTGCTCGCCCGTTTTCAGATTAACGGCAAATTCAGGTTCGAGCGTCATTAAATGTTCATTCTGCTGAGCAATACCACCGTTACAGATAATCGCTTGTACCGATTGCAAACGGCTTGGTAACTCACGCAAGCCGCCGGCGGGCAGAACAAAACCGTTACCAAAACGGCGCACGCCATCAACCACAACCCATTCGATATCTCGCTGTAAGGCGTAATGTTGCAAGCCGTCATCAGTGACAATTAAATCCAGCTCAAATCGACTCAATAATAATTCGATACTTTGCTGACGATTCGGCGAAATTGCTAGCGGCACACCGGTTCGTTGTACAATCAAAACGGGTTCATCACCGACCATTTCCGCTGAACTTTGTTTGGTAACTAATTGAGGAAAGTCTTTGCTTTTGCCGCCATAGCCACGCGAAATCACGCCGACTTTAATACCACGTTGTTGTAGCTGTTCTACTAACCAAACAACCACAGGCGTTTTTCCGTTCCCCCCCACCGAAATATTGCCGACCACTAACACCGGCACCGGAGAGCGGTAAGATTTTAAGATTTTTTTGCGAAACAAAAACAAGCGGACTTGGCTAATCAGCCAAAACAGCAATGAAAACGGCGCAAGCAGCCACGTGATAAGTGATGTAGATTGCCAAATATTCATATTATTTCTTTAACGATACATTGCCTGTATCATGATATATTCATACCCATAAAACAAATGGACAATGAAAAACATTGTCCATTTTAACTATGCCTATTCTACTTTCGGCTTATCGCCGTTTTCAACACAACCTTTACCAATCGTCACTTTCTGCACATTTTTCTCTGCTTTTAGTGTCGGTAGGTTATACATCGTATCCAATAGGAGATTTTCAACAATCGAACGTAAACCACGCGCACCGGTTTTGCGTGAAATGGATTTCTGCGCAATCGCAATTAACGCATCTTTGGTAAATTTCAGCTCAACACCTTCCATTTGGAATAATGCTTGATATTGCTTGATAATCGCATTTTTCGGCTCGGTTAAAATTTGAATTAACGCTTCTTCATCAAGTTCTTGTAGCGGAGTCACAACCGGTAATCGACCAATAAGCTCCGGAATTAAGCCGAATTTAACTAAATCTTCCGGTTCAACTTGTTTGAATAACTCGGTGAGATCTTCACGTTCTTTATCTTTTTTCAGTTCTGCGCCAAAGCCGATTCCGCCTTGTTTATTACTGCGAGCTTCTACGATCTTATCTAAACCGGCAAACGCACCGCCACAAATAAAGAGGATTTTAGAGGTATCAACCGGAATCGTTTCGCCTTTCGGGTGCTTACGGCTACCTTGCGGATTAATATTCGCCACCGTGCCTTCGATTAATTTTAATAACGCCTGTTGCACGCCTTCGCCAGATACGTCACGGGTAATCGACGGACTTTCCGACTTACGAGTAATTTTGTCAATCTCATCAATAAATACAATACCGCGTTCCGCTTGTTCCGCATCAAAATCACATTTCATCAGTAATTTTTGAATTACGTTTTCCACATCCTCACCGACATAACCAGCTTGCGTAAGCGTGGTTGCATCCGCTACCGCAAACGGTACGTTTAGGCGGCGCGCTAACGTTTCCGCCAATAAAGTTTTACCGCTACCGGTCGGGCCGATTAATAAAATATTACTTTTGCCTAACTCTACACCGTTGGTTTCTTTATGACCTGAAAGCGCATTACGTAAACGTTTATAGTGGTTATAAACCGCTACGGACAACACTTTTTTAGCATGTTCTTGACCGATAACATACTCATCTAAATGCGCATGAATCTCGTGTGGCGTCGGCACATTTTCAAAAAACTTTTCTTCATCTTGTTTTTCATCGATTAACGGTTCTTCTTCGCCGTTTAACAATGCGTAAGACTCTTCAATACAGTGATTACAGATATAACCTTCCGTACCTTCTACCAGTTGATCAACTTCGGTACGTCTTTTACCACAAAAACTACAATGCGGTTCTTTCTCGAAATTTGCCATTATTTCATATCTCTGTGCGTTAAAACTTTATCAATTAGACCGTATTCCATCGCTTCAACCGCCGACATAAAATTATCTCGCTCGGTATCCGCCGCCACTTTTTCAAACGGCTGTCCGCTATGCTCCGCCATTTTTCGAGTCAGCATTTCTTTTAATTTTAAAATTTCTTGCGCCTGAATTTGAATATCGGTCGCTTGCCCTCTCGCACCGCCTAGAGGTTGGTGGATCATCACACGAGCATTTGGTAAAGCGAAACGCTTACCCTTTGCGCCGCCGGATAACAAGAACGCCCCCATTGAGCAAGCTTGTCCGGTACAAAGTGTCGCCACATCCGGTTTAATAAAGTTCATGGTGTCGTAAATCGCCAAGCCGGCGGTAACTACGCCGCCCGGTGAGTTAATATATAAATAAATATCTTTTTCCGGATCTTCCGCTTCTAAGAAAAGCATTTGAGCGACGATTAAATTCGCCATATGATCTTCCACTTGCCCTGTTAAAAAAATAATACGTTCTTTCAACAAGCGCGAATAAATATCATACGATCTTTCGCCTTTGGAGGTTTGCTCAACCACTATCGGTACTAATGCCATTTTTGTATTCCTATATAAAATCAAAAAACGAGTAATTCTATCAAACTTTAAGAAAATCATTAACAACAAGCGGTCAGATTGTTAAAATCTTTTGCAAAATTTAGAGGTAATCAATAAAAATATGACTTTAACTGACATTTATCAAAAATTCGAACTTTGCAAATCTTGGGAAGAAAGATACCGCTTGCTGATTCAATTAAGCCGTCAGTTAGCTAAACCGACTGAAGAAGAGTTAGCGCAATTGCCTGAAATTCACGGCTGCGAAAGTCGTTTATGGTTTGAATTTCAAGCGACACCACGTAAAGTTCGTGCCTATAGCGATGCCCGTTTGATGCAAGGGATTTTATTTATTGTCACTATTGCGTTGTCGGAAAAATCCATCAGCGAATTACAAACATTCTCAATTCCGAAACTTTTTGAAACATTAAAAATTTCCCAAAATCTGACTAGTACTCGTCTTAACGGCTTGCAACAAATTCAAGCGGTTATTTCACGTTTATGTCAAAGCGAATAAATTATTGATTCTATAAAATGAAAAAAGCCTCTGATTTCTCAGAGGCTTTTTCTTGAAAAGTGGCGGAACGGACGGGACTCGAACCCGCGACCCCCTGCGTGACAGGCAGGTATTCTAACCAGCTGAACTACCGCTCCACACGGTATTATCGAATTAAATTCAATAATTAAAAATTAATTGGCGGAATGGACGGGACTCGAACCCGCGACCCCCTGCGTGACAGGCAGGTATTCTAACCAGCTGAACTACCACTCCGCAACTGGTAATCTGAATCATACGGATTTATACCGCAACCGTCAAACAATTTTTCACGAAACGAATTTATTTGCTTATTTTAAAATCAAATAAATCAAGCAATTAGTGAATTTGCTCCGATTCCGTTTCATTCGATCGCATCCAAATACAATTCCCCTTGGATTTTTTATCAATCAGTTTGAGATATTCTTCGTGCGCCACCTGTTCTTCTTCACTTAATTGCAACACAATTAAACCGCTTGTTTCAAATTTCGTTATTGTGCCTAAACCAAGATCCGCAATACTTTCGTGATTAACGGCTGCATCTTCTTCGCCTAATAATGCTAGCTGCCCACCGGTCATCATCAAGAATACGTCAGCCAGAATCTCCGCATCCAGTAACGCCCCGTGAAGCACACGTTTACTATTATCAATACCTAAACGATCACATAATGCATCCAAGTTATTGCGTTTACCCGGATACATTTTTCGAGCGACCGCAAGACTATCGGTTACACCACACATTTCAGCCGTCTTCGGCGGAGGGTTTTCCAAATAAGAAAACTCTTGATCCATAAACGCCACGTCGAAGGGCGCATTATGAATGATGAGTTCCGCACCTTTAATAAATTCAATAAATTCGTCCGCAACTTCGGCAAACACAGGCTTATCTTGCAAAAACTCATTGGTAATGCCGTGAACTTTAATCGCCTCTTCTTCCACTTCTCGCGGCGGTTTGATATAGACGTGAAAAGTACGCCCGGTTAAGCGACGATTAATTACTTCGACCGCACCGATTTCAATAATATTATGTCCAATTTGTGGTGGTCCGCTAAAACTCATACCGGTTGTTTCGGTATCCAGCACCACCTGTCTTACTATCGGTTGTTCACTCATTTTATTGCCTAATCAAAAGATGCAAGCGGTCGAATTTCAAGGAAAATTTGCAAAATTTCACCAAAACCCGACCGCTTATTCAAGTATTACTTCGCAATACGTTTATATTTGATACGGTGAGGTTGCGTTGCCGCATCACCTAAAGTTTTCTTCTTCCACTCTTCGTAATCAGAGAAGTTACCTTCGTAGAAGGTCACTTTACCTTCATCGCCGTAGTCTAAGATGTGAGTTGCGATACGGTCTAAGAACCAACGGTCGTGCGAAATAACCATTGCACAGCCCGGGAATTCTAAAATCGCATTTTCTAACGCACGTAAGGTTTCAACGTCCAAGTCATTGGTCGGTTCGTCTAATAACAATACGTTACCGCCACGTTGCAGAAGTTTCGCTAAGTGTAAACGACCGCGTTCACCACCGGATAACTCACCCACGCGTTTTTGCTGATCCACACCTTTAAAGTTAAAACGACCGACGTAAGCGCGGCTTGGAATTTCAAAGTTACCGATATTCAAAATATCTTGACCGTTTGAGACTTCTTCCCATACGGTTTTCTTATCGTCCATCGAGTCACGGAACTGATCTACAGAAGCAAGCACAACGGTTTCACCCATTACGATTGAACCTGAATCCGGTTGTTCTTGGCCAGAAAGCATACGGAATAAAGTCGATTTACCTGCACCGTTGGCACCGATAATCCCAACAATTGCCCCTTTTGGAATCGAGAAGGATAAATTATCAATTAAAGTACGGTCACCGTAAGATTTGCTTAAGTTACTTACTTCAATAACTTTATTACCTAAACGTGGACCAGGCGGAATAAAGAGTTCGTTGGTTTCGTTACGTTTTTGATATTCACCCGAATTGAGCTCATCAAAACGAGCCATACGCGCTTTACTTTTCGCTTGGCGACCTTTCGGGTTTTGACGTACCCATTCCAACTCTTTTGCAATCGATTTTTGGCGTGCAGATTCCGCTGCCGCTTCTTGTTCTAAACGTTTTTCTTTTTGCTCTAACCAAGAAGAATAGTTACCTTCCCAAGGAATACCTTCACCACGGTCAAGCTCTAAGATCCAGCCGGCTACGTTATCTAAGAAGTAACGGTCGTGGGTAATTGCAACGACTGTACCTTCATAGTCATGTAAGAAGCGTTCTAACCACGCTACCGATTCCGCATCCAAGTGGTTGGTCGGTTCGTCTAACAATAACATATCCGGTTTTTCGAGTAATAAACGGCAAAGCGCCACACGACGGCGTTCACCACCCGATAAATGTTCGATTTTCGCATCCCATTCCGGTAAACGTAACGCATCCGCTGCACGTTCTAATTGGTTATCAAGATTGTGACCGTCATGCGCTTGAATAATCGCTTCTAAATTCGCTTGCTCTGCGGCTAACTTATCGAAATCCGCATCTGGATCGGCATATAACGCATAAACTTCATCTAAACGCGTTAACGCATTTTTTACTTCCGAAACCGCTTCTTCAATTGCTTCACGCACAGTTTGTTGCGGATCTAATTTTGGCTCTTGCGGTAAATAACCGATTTTAATACCCGGTTGTGGACGAGCTTCACCTTCAAACTCTTTATCCACGCCCGCCATAATACGTAATAGCGTTGATTTACCCGCACCGTTTAAACCAAGCACACCAATTTTTGCACCCGGGAAAAAGCTTAAAGAAATATCTTTAAGAATATGACGCTTCGGCGGTACGACTTTGCCGACACGATGCATTGTATAAACAAATTGTTGGGACATTTTTATTCCTCATTTCTCTTATGAAAAGTGGTTATTATTCTACTTGAATTTCTATCGGAAATATAGGTTTACAAAATTTCTTAAAAATTTTACCGCTTACTGTAATATTCTTTAAAATCTATCGTCCAAAACACCGTATCCACATTCAATAAGAGGAAAATTTTATGTTTCAGGACTGGAAAGCCCATACGGCACACGTTAAAAAATCATTTGGCGCATTAAGCCAAAAACATCCGAAAATGTTAGAAGCTTATCAAGCTCTAGGACTGGCGGCGGAAGCGGAAGCTCTTGATCACAAAACTCGTGAATTAATCGCACTTGCCGTAGCGGTTACTACTCGTTGTGATAGTTGCATCAGTGTACATGCGGAAGAAGCGGCGAAAGCCGGTGCTACGGAAAGCGAGATTGCAGGCGCATTAGCAACCGCTATCGCACTAAATGCAGGTGCCGCTTACACCTATTCTTTAAGAGCTTTAGAAGCTGTGGCGGCTCAAGATGAATAAATTGATTTATCTGTTAGGTGCTTTAGCAATAGCTACTCCAATTATGACGAATGCGGCAGAAATGAAACACACGGAACAGACAATGCCAAATGCAGCGGTCAAAGCGAAAGGAATCTGGGTTGATGTTCGTACTGCGGAAGAATTTCAACAAGGGCATTTAGACGGTTCGATTAATATTCCGTTCGAACAAATTGCGGATCATATTAGTAAAGTAAGTCCGAATAAAGATGAACCGGTACATCTATACTGCCGTTCCGGACGTAGAGCGGAAACCGCATTACAAACGTTAAAACAACTCGGTTACAGCAATGTAACTAACCACGGAGGCTATCAAGAACTGATTGAAAAAGGTTATAAATAGAAACAACGATTTTTACACAACGACTATTACAAATGCTTAAATAGCACAAACTTAAAGAGATTTCTTTAATTATTATTTTCTAAAAGGAGAACTTCATGAAAAAAATCACATTACTTTCTTTATTATTCGCATCAATCTCAATGCCCGCATTAGCGAATGCCGCTGATATGAAACATGATGATATGATGAAAGCGGATTCGATGAAACACGACGGCATGATGAAAGACGGCTCTATGAAGCATGATGACATGATGAAAGGTGATTCGATGAAACATGACGACATGATGAAAGGTGACTCGATGAAACATGACGGCATGATGAAAGATGATAAAATGATGCACGATAAGTCGATGTCTAATACTAAAAAATCATCAATGAAAGATAGTAAAAAAATGCATAAACAGAAAAAAGATTCCGGTATGTAATTTTGGCTATAAAAATGACCGCTTGATGCGGTCATTTTTTATTGAATTTAAACAGAAAAACTACTCTTCAAATTTGGTTGAAAATCTCTCGATTTTTGCACCAATTCCACGTAATTTATCTTCAATATGTTCGTAACCGCGATCAATATGGTAAATACGATCCACAATAGTTTCGCCCGAAGCGATACAACCGGCTAATACTAAACTGATTGACGCGCGTAAGTCTGTCGCCATTACTTCTGCAGATTTTAATCGTTCTACGCCGTGACAAATAGCGGTATTACCCTCGATTTCACCTTTTGCACCCATACGGTTAAGTTCCGGAATATGCATAAAACGGTTTTCAAAAATTGTTTCGGTAATACGACTTGTACCTTCCGCTACAACATTTAACAAAGTAAATTGCGCTTGCATATCTGTTGGGAAACCCGGATGCGGCATCGTACGAATATTTACCGCTTTCGGACGCTGACCTTTAGAATCTAAAGTAATTGTGTCTTCCGTAACCGTCACTTCCATACCCGCCTCACGTAATTTTTCAATTACCGCTTCTAATGTATCCGCTTTAGTTCCACGACAAGTAATCTTACCGCCGGATACCGCTGCTGCGACTAAGAAAGTTCCTGTTTCGATACGGTCTGCAACGATACGATGCTGGCAACCGGTTAAACGTTCCACACCTTCGATAGTGATCGTATCGGTACCCGCACCTGAGATTTTTGCTCCCATTGCATTTAAGAATAATGCGGTATCTACGATTTCAGGTTCACGAGCTGCATTTTCAATAGTTGTCGTACCTTCAGCTAACGTACCAGCCATCATGACTGATAATGTTGCACCGACGCTCACTTTATCCATATAGATTCGAGCACCATGTAAACGACCGTTTGAAGTCGCTTTTACATAACCTTCATCCAATTCGATAAGCGCACCCATTTTTTCTAAACCGGAAATATGCATATCTACCGGACGAGCTCCAATCGTACAACCACCCGGTAATGAAACTTGACCTTCATGAAAACGAGCGACAAGCGGTGCTAATGCCCAAATTGAAGCTCGCATCGTTTTCACTAATTCATAAGGTGCGACGTAATGATCAATTTTACTTGCATCAATTTGTACCGCCCCGGTTTCATCTCGTTCTACGACAACGCCTAATTTACGTAAGATTTTAAATGTCGTATCCACATCTTTAAGATCAGGAACATTAGTTAAAGTTACAGGTTCTGTTGCCAAAATGGCAGCAAAAAGAATCGGGAGTGCCGCATTTTTAGCACCTGAAATATCAACGGTTCCGCTTAATGTAAAAGGGCCGTGAACACGAAATTTTTCCATTATAAAATCCTTCGAAAATGAATAATTGATGATAGATAATTAATAGAACAAAATACAAGCGGTCATTTTTGCAAAATCTTTTACAAAAGCGACCGCTTGATTATTGATTATCTTTCACTTATTGAAATCTTTAGCCTGCAATATTGAGTAAGCGATCTTTTTTCCACTGCTCTGTTGAAAATACTTTAATGGTCAAAGCATGAATCGCATTTGTTGCAAAATATTCGCCTAACGGTGCATAAACGGCTTGTTGCTGTTTTACTTTTGACAATTGCGCAAGCTCATCGCTCACCACAATTACACCATAATGTGAATTCTCACCTTGTGCATGAATTTCACTCGCATGAGGCAAAGCGTTTTTTAAAATTTCTTCAAGTTGTTTTGGTTCCATCTAGGTCTATATCCTCAATATCAGCAACATTTTTTACTGTCGCAAACGATAAAAGTATTTAACCAATCCGTTAAATCAAAAAGATCCGCTAGCGTTTTCACTACTTCGGGAACATGAATTAAACAATTTGGCGTTTGTTTTTGATAATAATTAAGTAATTCAGCAAGTAATGTAAAACCGGCGGAATCAACACGCTCGAGATCTTTTAAATCCCAGTAAATATGCTGATTACCTTTCGGCGATAAAAAAGAAGCACGCTGCTTCCAAAGCGGAAGCAACGTGTCTCGAGTTAATTCACCGGATAATTTTACAAATAAGCTTTCATTATTCTGCTGAACGCCCCATTGTAATATTTTTTGTGGTTTCATAAAACTATATTATTTACTTAATGTAATCGGTTGTTTAGCTGATTTTGCCACTTGAGCGGTAAGCGCATCAATACCTTTTTGACGCAATACGCCACTCCATTCGTTTTGTTTCGTTGCAACCATACTTACACCTTCGGCAGCCATATCGTAAGCCTGCCATTCGCCGGATTTACTATTTTTACGCCATTTGAAATCTAATTTCACCGGTTGCGCACCGTTTGATTGGATTAAGTTTACACGAATACTAACGATTGTTTTACCGTCTGTCGGTTTTTCATTCTCAACTTGAACTTGTTGATCGGTATATTGCGTTAATACTTGTGCATAAGATTGTTCAACGAATTGACCGAAAGCGGCAAAGAACGCTTCGCGTTGTTCATCCGTTGCTGACGATAAATTTTTACCTAATACTAATTGCCCAGCATATTTTACATGTACGTGAGGCATTAAATCATTACGTACAATCGTACGTAGATATTCCGGATTTGCTTTAATTTTACCTTGATTCGCTTTAATATCACCGAATAATTTATCCGCTGCTTGTTGTGTTAAAACATACGGGCTTGTTTCAGCAAATGCTTGAGCTGAGAATAACGTTGCTACTGCGATAAAACCGGTTACGATTACTTTTTTGATATTTTTTAACATTTAAAATCTCCAAATGTAAGGTGGTCTTCCCACCCGAAATAAAATATTACTTATTGAATCACATTAAGTAATTATTGTGCTTTAGGTTCTTCTTTACCTTCCGCATTTTCTCCGTCAGCTTTATCCGATTTCTTATCTCCGTATAAGAACTGACCGATTAAATCTTCCAATACCATTGCCGAATTGGTATCGACAAAGCTACTGCCTTCTTTCATATATTCCGTTTCACCTTCCAACATAAAGCCGACGTTTAACGCAATATATTGTTCTCCCAGTAAACCTGAAGTTTTAATTGAAAGTGAACTGGTATCGGGAATTTTATTAAAATCTTCATTCACCGCTAACGATACTTTAGGCGTATAAGTTTGAGCATCTAAACTAATATCCGAAACTCGTCCTACAACAACCCCGCCGACCTTAATCGGCGCACGAACTTTTAGTCCGCCGATATTATCAAAAGTTGCATAGAGCGTATAAGTTTTTTCTGAAGTAAATCCTTGTACGTTCGCTACTCGTAAACCTAAAAATACTAATGCGGCTAAGCCGAATAATACAAATAAACCTACCCAAAATTCATATTTAATTGATTGACGCATTGTCCTTTCCCTTGTGAATTAACCGCCGAACATAATCGCGGTTAAAATAAAATCCAATCCGAGTACGACTAATGAGGCGTGTACTACCGTTCTTGTCGTTGCCTGGCTAATTCCCTCCGAAGTCGCTACGGAATCATAACCGTTAAATAATGCAATCCATACAACCGCAAAGGCAAAAATAATACTTTTAATGAAACCGTTGATCAGATCACTCCAATCCACAGAATTTTGCATTACCGACCAAAAACTACCGCCATCAACACCTTTCCAATCAACCCCGACTAATGAACCGCCCCAAATACCGATAGCGGTAAAAATTGCGGCTAAAATAGGCATTGAAATCACACCCGCCCAAAAACGTGGCGCAATAATTCGTCTTAACGGATCAACCGCCATCATTTCAAGGCTTGAAAGTTGTTCGGTCGCTTTCATCAAACCGATTTCCGCCGTTAATGCGGAACCCGCTCGACCGGCAAAAAGCAATGCGGTTACCACAGGACCGAGTTCTCTTAATAATGAGAGAGAAACTAAAGTTCCTAAACTGGTTTCCGCTGCAAAATCCACTAACACCACATAGCCTTGTAAACCGAGTACCATACCGATAAACAGTCCCGAAAGCATAATAATCAGTAAGGATTGTACGCCTAAAACATATAATTGTTTAATTAATAACGGTGTATGCTTACGAAATTGCGGTTTACCGATAAGTGCGCCAAGCAACATAAAAGTCGCTCGCCCAAAAGCTCGGATAAAGCCGATAACAGTGGAACCGATGCCACTAATAAAATTAATCACTAAATAGCTCCTCGGTATAATCCTTAGCAGGATAATGGAAACGTACCGGTCCGTCCGCTTTTCCTGCTAGGAATTGAATGACTTGCGGGTCCTGACTCGCCGTTAAGGCTTCCGGCGTTCCTTCCGCAATCACACGTTTATCCGCAACAATATAAGCATAGTCTGCAATACTTAGGACTTCCGTCACATCATGCGAAACGACAATAGAAGTTAAATTAAGTGCCTGATTTAATTTTTTAATCAACTCGACTATCACGCCCATACTAATCGGATCTTGTCCGGTAAAAGGCTCGTCATACATAATTAATTCCGGATCGAGTGCAATCGCACGCGCCAAAGCGGCACGTCTTGCCATCCCGCCCGACAATTCCGCCGGCATCAGATCCGCCGCACCTCGCAAGCCGACCGACTCTAGTTTCATTAGAACTAATTTTCGAATAAGCTGTTCGGGTAATTTTGTATGTTCACGAATAGGAAAAGCGACATTATCGAAAGTGGATAAATCCGTGAACAAGGCTCCCGACTGAAATAACATTCCCATTCGTTGGCGAATCGCGTATAACTGGCTATTTGAAGCTTTGCACACATCTTCGCCGTCAAATAATATCTCACCAGACTCGGGGATAATTTGTCCGCCAATTAAACGAAGCAAGGTTGTTTTACCAATACCTGACGGCCCCATAATTGCGGTAATTTTCCCTTTCTGCACTTTCAAATTTAAGTTGTTATAAATGACACGCTCACCTCGTTTAAAGGTAAGGTTCTTTACTTCAACTAAGTATTCATGAGCAAGCATTGGAATTTTCTTTATTTATATAAAACATCATAAAATGGTTGGCAATACTCTATTAACTGCCCCATAAAGTCAAAGGATTTTTAAATTTTGACAGAAAATGAACAATTTAATGACAAATTTTTGAAAATTTTTTGTCTTAACAGAGGATGATTTTTTATAAATACACTTGCTTTTTAAAGGAACTGCCACCAAATTAAATGGTCTGAGGAAACGCGAGTAACAATGCGAACTCGTTTTATTGTTGCACACAACTTAAAAGGATAAATATAAATGAATAGAGTAATGAAAAAATCAATTTTAGCTTCATTATTATTAGGTCTAGGTTTATTTTCAGCCCCAACTACCACTTTTGCAACCTTACCTATCGCAATTGACGGTCAAACAATGCCAAGCCTCGCACCGATGATTGAGAAAGTGCGTCCGGCGGTAGTAAGTATTGCGGTGGAAGGAAAAACCGAAGCGGGGAAAACACAATATCGCCGTGATATTCCGGAAGAATTCGAGTTCTTTTTCGGTCCGGATATATTTGGCGAACGCAATGTTCCGCGTAATTTCAGAGGACAAGGATCCGGTGCAATTATTAATGCGGAAAAAGGTTACGTGATTACCAATAACCACGTCATTAAAGATGCGGATAAAATTACGATTAAACTTGAAGACGGTCGTGAATTTAAAGCAAAACTGGTCGGTGCGGATCCGTTATCTGATGTTGCTTTAGTACAAATGGAAAATCCGAAAGATTTAACCGAATTAAAATTTGCCGATTCGGATAAATTACGTGTCGGTGATTTTAGTGTAGCTATCGGTAACCCGTTCGGTTTAGGTCAAACCGTTACATCCGGTATTATTTCTGCGTTAGGTCGTTCAACCGGCAGTATCGACGAAGGTTATGAAAGTTATATTCAGACGGATGCCGCAGTAAACCAAGGTAACTCCGGTGGCCCGTTAATCAATTTAAACGGTGAGTTAATCGGTATCAATACCGCGATTATTTCACCGAGCGGTGGTAATGCGGGAATTGCCTTTGCTATTCCTGCCAATATGGCGAACAGCCTTGTACAACAAATTATTGAATTTGGTGAAGTAAAACGCGGTATGTTAGGCATTAAAGGCGGAGAATTAAATGCCGATCTTGCTAAAGCGTTTAATATTAGTGCACAGCAAGGCGCATTTATTAGTGAAGTGCTTGCAGACTCGGCTGCAGCTAAAGCCGGCTTAAAAGCGGGCGACGTCATTACTGAAATTAACGGTCAAAAAATCCGTAGTTTCAGTGAATTACGAGCCAAAGTCGCAACTTCCGGTGTTGGTAAGGAAATTGAGCTGACTTATTTACGTGACGGTAAAGCGGAAAAAGCGAAAGTGACTTTACAAGCGGAACAAGGTAAAAGTGTAACCGCAGCGACTAAAGACATTATTCCCGGACTTAAAGGTGCGGAATTAACAAACTTCGATAAAGATCGAGTTAAAGGTGTAGCGATTGCTAAAGTAGAAAAAGGCTCATTAGCGGAACAACGCGGTTTGATCGAAGGCGATGTGATTGTCGGGGTAAACCGTATCGCAGTAGAAAACCTTACTCAATTACGTCAAGTTTTAGATTCAAAACCGTCCGTTGTCGCACTCAATATTTTACGTAACGGCGCAAACTTCTATTTAATTCTTCAATAAACGTACAGTATAAAAAATCCCACCGACGGTGGGATTTTTTTATTTAAGCATTTGTACAAAGTCTAACTTTTCATATTTAAATTCAAAACCCGCATCCTGTAATTTTTTAGGAATAAGTGGTTGATTATCCAATAATAATTGCGAACGCTCTCCCAATACCAGTTTTAATATAAAACTTGGAACGGGGAACACGGCATATCGTTTTAATGCGCCGGATAAACGCCGATTAAATTCGGCACTGGTTACCGGTTGCGGAGCAACAAGATTAAAAGCCCCTCGGCATTTCGTATTTTTCAGCAAAAATAACACCGCTTGAATATGATCTTCTAAACTGATCCACGCCCAATATTGCTTACCGGAACCCAATCTGCCTGCTAAATTGCATCGATATAAAGGTAGCATTTTCGCTAAAGCCCCACCATGCTTAGCCAGCACTATTCCGGTTCTAATCAGACAAACTCTCGTCACATCATTCGCTTCTAATGCCGTTTCTTCCCATTGTCGGCAAATTTGTGCGGTAAAGTTTGTACCGCTGCTTGCCGATTCGGTATAAAAATTATCCGATGATGCTAAATCACCATAAAATCCTGTTGCCGATCCGGAAATAAAGGTATGAGGAGGATTCGTACTCGCTTTAATTAAACGTACTAATTCCGCTGTGATATTGACTCGGCTGTCAAGCAAAACGCTCTTTTGTTTCGTTGTCCAAGCCTTATTGATAATAGGCTCTCCGGCTAGGTTAATCACGGCATCAAATTGGTTGAAATTTTCAAAACTTGTTAAATCTCGGCAAAATTCGACCGCTTGCGGTAATATTTCCGGCATGGTTTGACGAGTTAAAATCGTCAAATTATGTCCTTCCGCAGCCAATGTTTTCACTAAAGCCTGCCCGATAAAGCCGGTACCGCCGGTAATAAAAATATTCATTAGAAAGAAGACTCAAATAATTCGGTGACATTCTGCATCAGAACCTCCACCGGAGTAACTTTGGTCGGGGTGATAAAAATCGTATCATCACCGGCAATAGTACCTAAAATGCCTTCGCTTTTTCCCATAGAATCCAGTAAGCGAGCGATAAGTTGTGCGGCACCGGGACTGGTTTTTACGACAATCAGCACATCATTATGATCAATATCCACCACTAAATTTTTAAGCGGGCTTGAAGTTGTCGGCACGCCTAATTCCGTAGGTAACTGATAAACCATTTCCATCTTGGTATTACGCGTTCTGACCGCACCAAATTTTGACAACATACGAGACACTTTAGATTGATTAATATTCTCAAAACCTAACTCTTGCAGTGCCGTCACAATCTCACTCTGAGAACCGAATTTTTCTTGTTTTAATAATGCTTTAAACGCTTCGGATAACTTATCAAGCTTTTCCATTTTCGCCCTTTTTTATTTAAGATAAATACTAATATTATGACCGATTCTTGCTTACTTATAGCAAAAAATCAATCTAAATCAAACATTGGAAAAATTTTTTATAAATATTAATTTATTAAGCATCAATCCGAATAAATGTTTGGTAAACTTACCCTAGTTCTATTTTTTAACTATTATTGATTAGGAGTTATTTATGAAAGTTGCACTTTTAGGCGCAGCGGGCGGGATTGGTCAAACCTTAGCCCTATTATTAAAACTTCGTTTACCGGTTGGTACAGACTTAGCGTTATATGATATTTCTCCGGTAACGCCGGGTATTGCGGTTGATATCAGCCACATTCCGACGTCTGTAAATGCCGTAGGTTACTCAGGCGAAGATCCGAGTGAAGCATTAAAAGATGCAAATCTTGTGATTATTACCGCAGGTGTGGCGCGTAAGCCGGGTATGACTCGTGCTGATTTATTCAATATCAATGCGGATATTGTTAAAAATTTGGTTGAGAAAGTCGCGGAAGTTTGTCCTAAAGCCTGTGTGGGCATCGTTACCAATCCTGTAAATACATTGGTGCCGATTGCAGCGGAAGTGTTACGTAAAGCCGGCGTTTATGATAAACGTAAATTATTCGGTGTAACGACACTTGACGTGGTTCGAGCTAAAACATTTACCTCCGAATTAAAAACTAAACATGTCGAAACGGTTAAAGTGCCGGTTATCGGCGGTCATTCCGGTCCGACTATCCTCCCTCTTCTTTCTCAAGCTCTCTCCGAAGGTCTTCCGCTTTCATTTACTCAAGAGGAAATCGAAGCATTAACTTATCGTATCCAAAATGCCGGTACTGAAGTAGTAGAAGCTAAAGCAGGCGGCGGGTCGGCAACGCTTTCTATGGCGGAATCCGGCGCACGTTTTGCCGTAGCGGTATTTAAAGCGTTATTAGGTGAAGATTGCGTTCGTTACGCATACGTAGAAAGTAAAGAAGGTTCAGACTATCCTGAATTCTTCGCTCATCCCGTACGTTTCGGCTTAACCGGCGTCGAAGAGTTACTGCCTATCGGAAAATTAAGCGAATACGAACAAGCGAAATTGGAAGAATTAAAACCGGTGCTTGAGGCAGATATTGCACTTGGTAAAAATTTTGTAAATCCATAAAAATTATATAACGTAGTTACGTTAAAAATGGGAGAATGAATTATTCATTCTCCCATTTTCTTATGATTTGTCAGAATAAATCTGCTCTTTAGTAAAGATTACCATTGATATGAATAACCTGCACCATAAGATGTTTGATATTTATCTTGTCCTGCCGATAATTTAATAACGTGTTTACCATCATTAGAAGAACGAGAATATCCTACAGCTATCGCAGATTGTCCGCCGTAACCACCGGTAGCGATACCTAAAGAAGAACGACCTGAACCGACAACTTGAGGAATACTTCCATGTGCAATAGCTGCTGCCGAACCTGCTTTAGCGCGTTTACGGTTATCTGCGGCATATTGTTTTACATGATTAATATTTTGGTTAATTTTCTGTGTTGTAGCTTTTAGTTGAGATACATTCACCGCATCATTATCATTTACACCTTGAGCAACATTAGTAATTTTTGTACCGCCTGCATTAATGCCATTAGCTGACATTGATACATTACCAGTTGTAACAGACTTAACATTTACATCATTTGCCAACGCAACCTTATAGTTTCCTTGTGTATCAAGAGTAGATGTAATATTTTTACTGTCGCCTTTCACTGTAACCGTATTACCCAATTGTGCATTATAGGTATTGCCGTTTTCATCTGCGAAATTCAGACCTTTTGCAATATTGGTTTTATTAGTTTCTACATTTTGATTAGTTTCATTAAGTTGAGAACCGTTTACTACAGCTTTGGAACCAACACTAATATCCCCACCTTCAACACCTGTTATTTGATTCGTTGTTGAATCTATTACAATATTACCAACAGCAACTTTTTTAGAAGTTACCTTATCAAAAGTAACGTCATCAGTAGTTTTGACAGTATAAATAGTTTCTCCATTAGCTCCTTTGTTACTCTCTACAGTGATATTTTTACCCTGTGTAACTTGAGTAATCGCGGCTTTAATAGCGTCATTAACATTATCTTTTCCTGTACCGCCAATATTAGACATTTCAAGCTTTCCATTCGGTTTAAGATCACTGCCGCTTAAAATTTTCATTACCGCATTTTGCCCATCATTAACTTTAGTAATAGAGGCTTCAATTGCTTCATGAACGGAATTTTTCCCTGTACCGCCAATATCAGTCATGGTAATTTTGCCATCGGTAGCAACGTTTGCGTTTCCGCCTAAAACTTTTACTACCGTTGCTGCTGTATTCGCTGCATTTAATGCAACAGAATATAATTGGCTACCGTTTATCGCATCTGTCGAATCCGCAGAAACTTCACCTAAAGCTACATGATGAATTTGACGTTCTTTACCGGCTGCACCAACGGAAACAACGCCTGCTGCCGTACCTTTAAAACTACTATAGGTTAAGGTTTTACCTTCAGTTGCAATCTCTACAGCATCTGCTAAATCTTTCTTAGCACTATCGGCAGACTCATTACCTAAAATAACATTATTCGCATTTGTTACATTTTTTACCGAATGGCCTAATACAATGGTGCCTTTCGCAGAATCTTTAATTTCGTTCTCTCGACCAATAATAACACCTAACTTAGCATCATTTTTATTATCCGCACCAAGAGAAATCCCATATTCTCCGTTAGCTTTAGAACGTAAACCTACAGCAATCGCATCATCGCCAGTAGCTCCGGCATTTAAACCAATAGCAATTTGTGAGTTTTGATTTTCGTTATTTTCACCTGCCGTAGCCCCCTGACCAATTGCAACAGACCATTGGCTCTGTGCCTTTGACTTATAACCTACAGCTACACCAGATGAATTTAAGGCTTTAGCTTCGTAACCTGCGGCTAATGCATAAGCACCGCCACTAGCACCGGCTTCCGCTTTATAACCGATAGCTGTGGTACCTTCCGTTTGACCGGAAGCACTGTCACCGATGACAGTATTATATTTTCCATAACCTTTAGTATTCGAACCAATAACCACGCTATTCATATGAGAGCTGGCTTTATTACCAATAGCTACAGCATCAGTAGCTTCTGTTTTAGCACCATTACCAATAGCTATAGAGTTACTTTTCTTAGCATTTGCCTCAAGACCCATAGCAATACCATTACCATCACTCTTAGCCCTTGTACCAATAGAAATACCATCCTGACCATCAGCAGCTGCAGTATTACCAATAGCAACCGTATTAATATTCTTGGCAGCTGCAGATCTGCCTAGAGCAACAGCATCGGTTGCATCTTTTGTTGATCTCGCGAACAGACCTATTACAGTAGAATTAGTACCTTTAGCATTTGTGGAGTTACCTATAGCTATAGATTCTTCACCTTCGGCGTTGCCTCCATTGGCAGCAATAGCAATGCCTTTATTTCCGTTAACAGTAGTTTCAAGTACTCCCGGTGCCGTACCGCCGATGGCCACACCATTAGAAGCATTTACCTTCCCTGCTCCATATATAGTCCCTGCCGCTAATGCTGATGGCACAAGAGCTGAAGCTACCATAGAACCTAATATATAGGTCGGTAATTTTGATGCTTTTTGTTTAATGTTCAATTGACAGGGTTCTATTTTATGTATGTTTTTCATTTTTATGCTCCATAAATTAAGTATTTTATATAAGTTAAGTAACTAATTTGAATGTAATAACATATATTCTAAAATGACATTAAATAATATAGATATTAATCTATATTGATTATATCTTATATCATTTAGCACTAAAAAAACAAATTAATTTTGAAAATTAAAAATATTAAGCATTATTTCTAGTTCATTCTAAATGAAAATTTATATCATAGATAATAAAATATTAAGATTTGTCAAATAAATCTTTTTGCCCTCATAACGATTGCGACTAAATGATACTGACACATTTGCGTAGGCGTATCTAGGAAATCTTTCAATAAGCCTCGCCTGCCATCGCAGGTAATGAATGGTTCTTACTAAATATTGATATTTAATGGCAAGTGCCTTATAAGTTTGTTTTCCTTGCGAATAATCAAACCAAATATCGGCAGCATTTAATTTTTGTTGGTAGGTAAATATTTTATGACAAATATTACATTTATAACATTGAATATTATTTCTAATATCATGTTTTTTGATATTCGAAGAATGGTAAAAAGGACTGTTTTTTTGTTCACATTTTAAAAAGTGGGTTAAAGCCTTTTACTATAAGGTTTTAACCCACTTTTTAGCAATCATTTTTTACTATATCAAATAGTTGCTAACAATTGTAAAAAATAATTATTAGCGACTATTTTCATATTTAATTTATAAGGGACAATTAACCTAAAATTTTTGCTAATTCCGCACTTACTTCTTCAACCGGTTTCGTACCGTCTAAACGTTCATAGCGTGTATTACCCGCTTCAGCTTCCGCTGTATAGTATGCAATTAACGGCTTAGTTTGTTTGTGATAAATCGCTAAACGCTCTAATACGGTTTCAGGTTTATCATCTTGACGAATAATTAAATCTTCACCGGTTACGTCATCTTTACCTTCCACTTTCGGCGGATTGTAAACCACGTGGTAAGTACGGCCTGACGGTTGGTGAACACGACGACCGCTCATACGTTCAACAATTACTTCATCCGCTACGTCAAACTCTAATACTAAATCAATTTTCACACCCGAATCTTTTAATGCATCCGCTTGCGGAATCGTACGAGGGAAACCGTCTAATAAGAATCCGTTTGCGCAATCCGGTTGTGCGATACGATCTTTTACTAATGCTACGGTTAATTCATCCGGTACTAATTTACCTTCATCCATTAACGCTTTTGCTTGTTTACCAAGCTCCGTACCTTCTTTAATTGCCGCACGGAACATATCGCCGGTTGAGATTTGCGGAATACCGAATTTGTTCATAATAAATTGTGCTTGCGTGCCTTTACCTGCACCCGGTGCACCTAAAAGAATAATTTTCATAGGGAAAACCTCTAAAAAATGAAAATATAACGAATAAAAAAGCTAAGGCAGTAACCTTACCGATTACTGCCTGAAATTGCAAATTTTTTATGAAAAATAACCGCTTGCAAGAAGCCCTCACAAGCGGTTATTTATACACTTATTTTAGCAATTAGAAAGTGTAATTTACATTTACACGGAAGTCACGGCCTGCAGACGGTAAGCTAGTTGCACCTGCACGTTGGCTGTGGCTCTTATAATTTTTATTAAATGCATTATTCACCGCAAAGTTAAGTGTTAAGTTTTTATTTGCATCCCAACTTGCGTAGAAATCATTTACACCATAGCCTGACTGTTTAACCGGAGCTGTTGTCGCATTTGAACCACGGCTTGGCGTACCGGTTTCACCTTCAACAAAACGACCTTTCCAACCGATTTCTAAACTTGGATTTTCAAACTTATAAGAAAGACCTGTAGTCCACGTACGTCCGGTTGCTACCGCATATACTGTACTATCTAAACTTGCATCATTAAAAACCCAAGTTTCAGGCTTACTGTCCGCCACACCTAAGCGGAAAGTGAAACCGCTATATTTATAAGCTGCACCTAATTCATAACCTTTATTACGTAATAAGGCTGAATTAACTAAAGTATTATTTAATACTGCATGAGCATCTTTCACTTTTTGCCAGAAGTAGCTACCGTTAAGTGAAATTTGATCATTAAAATCATAGTTAAAACCAATCTCCGTATTACGTGCTTTTTCCGCTTTTAAGTCATCAGCAACACTGCGAGCGGTACCACCGCTTAATGCTACTTCGTAGAAACGTGGGCTACGTGTCGCATAGTTTAAGTTTGTATTTAAACTTAGTCCTTGAGCAACTTCCCAGATTAAACCGACGCTTGGATTAAATGCACCGTCACTAACTTTTTTACCGTCATTAGCTTTAAAGTCAAAATAGTCATAGCGTAAGCCGGTTGTCATTGTCACCGGACCGAATCCCCAAATGCCTTCAGCATAAACTCCTACATCTTCTTTTTCTTGGTGATTTTTAACATCTGTAGAAGTGATTGCGTTTGGTTTACCTTCTTGGTAGCGATAATTCACACCATATTTTACAAAATGATCACTACCGATTTCAGAGTCAAAATTGATATTCGCTCCTTTGGTTACCACTTTTGTTTTTGAATTAGTATCGGTTTCTTCACGAGAATTTTCTAATAAGTAAGCGTTCGCTTTTACTTCACTAATAAAACCTAAATTTTTACCTGTATATTCAAGGTTTGTAGTATTTTGAGTTGTAATCCGATATAAAGGTTGATTATTAGCATCGTTTGCAACTAAAGCTCCGTTTTTATCAAGCAAATAACGAGTTGGGCGACCTCGACGATCAACCCCTGCAGCAGCTCCTAATTTATAGCCGGCATCAAGTTGTTGTTGAGTTAAGCTAGCTGTTGTTGTCCAGTCTTGAGAGAAATCAAATTCTTCACGTAATGCACGCTCACCGTGATAACGCTCTTGACGATGGCTTACTACTACACGATGATCTTCGTTAATATCAAAACCGAATTTAGCTAATAAACCACGCTGACCTAATGCACTGTTTTTAACCGTATCGCTACCCTCTTTATTGGAATAACCTTTACCGCCTTTGTAATTTTCAGCCGTTTCCCAATTACCGCTTAATAACGCATCAAATGCACCGGATTTACCATAAACGCTCGCACCTTGCGAATGACCTTTATTGCTACTTACACCGGCATTTAATTTAAAACCAAAATCTTGTCCTTCTCTTAATAGATCTTTTGCATCCACAGTTGTCGCTTCAATCGATCCGCTAGTTGCACCAATACCTGCACTTGCAGAACCTGCGCCCTTACGCACGTCAATACGTTTAATTAATGACGGATCTAACATAAAACGGCTTTGGTGGTGGAAAATTTGAGCATCAGAATATGTGTTATCCACTTTAATATCGATTTGGTCTTGCCCCATACCACGAATCGTTGTCCATTGTGAAGTACCGCCTGTACCGCCGCCGAAATTGATTGCCGGTTCAGCACTTAAAACTCCGCGTAAATCTTCTTTTGTACCTTTATTTAAATCTTTTAAAGTTACAACGTTAGTTTTACTTTTCGCTCCCGCATTTTCTGAAACGACAGAAACCACATCAAGATTTACCGTATTTTCTTGAGCATAAGCCCAAGACGTTGTTGCAAGAAATACTGCTATAGAAAGTTTTGATTGAGAGAATCGCATTTAACCGCCTTATTAATTTTGAGAATTAATCTTATTTGCAAAAAGTTCTGTAAATATACTTAAATCTATAATGCGAGTCAATCTCATTTTTGAATAAAGTTATAACTAAAATATATAAAAAGCCTTGTCGTATAATACGGCAAGGCTTTAGTATGAATAATTCTTTATCTCGATTAGTTTTTAACAAAAAAACAATTATTTATCGTTCCACGGCGCAACCTTAATCAACATCAACATTCCTGGAATAGCGACAAAGAAACAAATCCAGAAAAACTGATAATAACCGAAGGCTTCTACCAAATGTCCGGTATAAGCGCCTAAGAATTTACTTGGCAATGCAGCTAGGCTGGTAAAAATGGCTAATTGCATTGCGGTGTACATCGGGTTGGTTTCTCGAGCCATAAAGGCAACAAATGCCGCCGTACCCAAACCGACACCGAGATACTCACCCGCCATCACAATACCTAATTTAAATAATTCGGCAGAACCGATAGAAGCGGTCGGAAAATACTCAAAACTTGCAAGATAAGCAAAACCTAAGATAGTAATTAACTGTACTGATCCGAAAATCCATAACGCACGATTTACTCCCAGTTTCAGCATTGCCACCCCGCCAATAATACCGCCACCGATACTGCACCAGAGCGAGGTTGTTTTTACCACCGCCGCAATATGCGATTTGGTAAAGCCCATATCTAAAATAAATTTGGTTTGTAGCGAAGTCGCCAGCGAATCACCTAATTTATATAAGAAAATAAATAGGATAAGTCCTACTGCACCCCATACGCCTTTACGGCTGAAAAATTCCTTAAACGGATCAACAAACGCCATATAAAACGGTTTGCTTTTATCAATCGGTGTACTTTGTGGCTCTCTAGCAAATAGCGTAACGAATAGGCATGGCAACATAAATGCGGCGGTAATCATAAATACCGTTTGCCATGGGTAATGATCGGCTAAGAAAAGCGATAAACCGCCCGGTATTAGCCCGGCAATGCGATAAGCATTTACGTGAATCGAGTTACCTAAGCCCAATTCATTATCCGATAAAATTTCTCGGCGATAAGCATCCACCACAATATCTTGTGTAGCGGAAAGAAAGGATAAAATCACCGAAAGTACGGTAATAATACCGATATCCGCTACCGGATCAAAAAAGCCGAATCCGGCTAGAATCGCCAATAAGCCTAATTGAGCAAGAAAAATCCAGCTGCGGCGGCGACCTAAAAACGGTGGAAAATAGCGATCTAATAATGCCGCCCATAAGAACTTCCACGTATAAGGCAATGAGGTTAAAGTAAAGGCGGCGATAGCTTTAATATCAAGATTTGCTGAGGTAAACCAAGCCGGCATTAATTGGATAAGCACAAATAAAGGTAAGCCGGAACAAAAGCCGGTGTAAAGACAAAGCAACATATTTTTAGTAAAAATTTGTCGCCAAATTGAGGGTTGAGGTGAAGAATGAGAAGCGGTCATTTTTTCCTTTTCTTTTGCAAACGAAATGATAATACGCCAACTTTGTATTAGCTTAATTATCAAACATCATAACAGAAATTTTCGGAGATAAAAAAGGCACAAACGTAAACGCCTGTGCCATCATTTAATTAACGCTTGTTAGCCTTTATAACCGTTCGGGTTATTTTTTTGCCAATTCCAAGTGTCTTTCATCATTTGTTCTAAACCGCGTTCGGTTTTCCAACCTAACTCTTTTAACGCTTTAGACGGTTCAGAGTAACACACGGCAATATCACCCGGACGGCGTTCAACCAATTTATAAGGTACTTTAATTTCGTTTGCCGTTTCAAACGCTTTTACCATATCCAGCACAGAATAACCCGTTCCTGTACCTAAATTATAAACATGGAAACCGGCATCGCCTTGGTGTTTATCCAACGCTTTTAAATGCCCAATAGCTAAATCGACCACGTGGATATAGTCACGTACACCAGTGCCATCGTGTGTTTCATAATCGCTACCGAATACTGAAAGTTCTTTTAATTTACCGACTGCAACTTGGCTAATATAAGGCAATAAGTTATTTGGGATACCGTTCGGATCTTCACCGATTAAACCGCTTTCATGCGCCCCAACTGGATTGAAATAACGTAATACTACCGCACTTAATTGTGGGAATGCTTTTACCGTATCTTCCAATACTCGCTCAACCATATATTTTGATGTACCATATGGATTTGTTGTACCACCAACCGGACAAGACTCTACAATTGGGATAATTTGCGGATCACCGTAAACCGTTGCGGATGAACTGAATACAATCGTATTTACACTAGCAACTAACATTTCTTCGACTAAAACGATAGAGCCTGTTACATTATTTTGATAGTAACGTAATGGCTCACGCACACTTTCGCCTACCGCTTTTAAACCGGCAAAATGGATAACAGACTCAATTTTATTTTCTGCAAAAATTTTACGCAGAATATCACGGTCTAAAATATCACCTTGATAAAAAGTCACCGTTTTTCCTGTAATCTGTTTTACACGTTCCAATGAAACTTCGCTGGAATTAGATAAATTATCTAACACGACAATTTCACGATTTGCATTTAATAATTCAACGAGCGTATGCGAACCGATATAACCCGCACCGCCAGTTACTAAAATAGCCATTTGTAAATCCTCTTAGAAATTCGACCGCTTGTATTTTACGCTTTTTTGCTGACAAACGATAATTTAATTTTCGCCGGTTAAAGCGATAAATTCTTGTTCGGTCAATATCTTAACGCCAAGTTCTTGCGCTTTTGCCAATTTTGAACCGGCTTTTTCACCGGCAATCAAATAATCGGTTTTGCTTGAAACCGAGCCAGATACTTTACAACCGAAACTCTGTAGCGATGCTTTTGCTTGATCTCGGGTTAATTGAGTAAGTGTACCGGTTAAAACCACACTTTTTCCTTTTAACGGGTTATCCGCAATTTCAACCTGAATCACATCTTGCCAATGTACGCCTTGTGAAATCAAATCTTCGACAACCGCAACATTGTGAGGTTCTTGCCAGAAACGTACAATACGATTTGCCACCACTTCGCCGACATCTTGTACTTCTTGCAATTGCTCGAAAGTTGCCGCACGGATCGCATCTAAATTATGGAAGTGATTCGCTAAGTTTTGTGCGGTGGCTTCGCCGACATCACGAATGCCTAATGCAAATAAGAAACGTGCCAAAGTGGTATTTTTTGCTTTTTCGATGCTATTTAACGCATTTTGTGCCGATTTTTCACCCATTCGTTCCAAACGCATTAAAGTGGTATGATCGAGTTTAAACAGATCCGCCGGTGTATGCACCAACTCACGATCCATTAATTGTTCGATCAATTTCTCGCCGACACCGTCAATATCCATCGCTTTACGCGAAACGAAATGCTTCAACGCTTCTTTACGCTGTGCACCACAGAATAAACCGCCGGTACAGCGAGCAACCGCTTCGCCTTCCACACGTACTACCGCCGATTCACAGACCGGACAAGCGGTCGGAAATTCGATTTTTTTTGCATTTTCCGGACGGCGATCCATCACCACCCCAACAATTTGCGGAATCACATCACCGGCACGGCGAATAATCACCGTATCGCCGATGACAATGCCTAAACGCTCAATTTCATCACCGTTATGTAAAGTGGCATTACTCACCGTCACACCGGCAACGAATACCGGTTCTAATTTTGCGACTGGGGTAATTGCCCCGGTTCTGCCCACCTGAAATTCCACATCATTCAGCACCGTCATTTCTTCTTGTGCTGGAAACTTATAAGCTATCGCCCAACGCGGCGAACGAGAAATAAAGCCGATCTGCTCTTGTAAGCCTATGTCATTCACTTTTAGCACCGTGCCGTCAATGTCATAACCGAGTGTCGGACGCTTGGCTTGAATATCCGCATAAAACGCAAGTAACTGCTCACGCCCTGTTGCCAAGCGAATTTCATTATTGACCGGAATACCGATAGATTTCAGCCATTGCAAACGTTCAAAATGGGTTGCAGGTAATTCATCATCCGATTCATAAACACCGATTCCATAGGCATTTAACACGAGCGGACGCTGACGTGTAATTTTCGGATCTAACTGACGTAATGAACCTGCCGCCGCATTACGCGGATTAGCAAAGGTTTTCTCGCCTTTTTCCAGCGCACGTTCATTCAGTTCTTCAAAGCCTTTTTGCGGCATAAACACCTCGCCACGCACTTCTAAACGTGCCGGCGGGTTATCCATATTCAGTTTTAACGGGATATTACGAATGGTACGAATATTTGAGGTAATATCCTCACCGGTTGTACCGTCACCACGTGTTGCCGCTTGGTTTAACACTCCATCCACATACAAAATACTGACCGCTAAACCGTCTAATTTAGGTTCGCAACAAAAAGCAAGCGTATGCGGATCTTCAGTAATATAACTTTCCATACGGCGTAAAAAACCGTCTAATTCTTCATCGGAAAAGGCATTATCCAACGATAACATCGGAATTTCGTGCGTCACTTGTGCAAAGCCGTCCAGCGGTTTCGCCCCGACACGTTGGGTCGGAGAATCGACGGTAATCCATTCCGGATGTTGCCATTCCAGATTTTTTAATTCATTCATTAAGCGGTCATATTCCGCATCCGGCACTAACGGATTATCCAATACGTGATAATGGTATTCATATTCTCGTAATTTTTGACGTAAAGCTTCTAATTGTGCGAAAGTCGTGTCCGCTTGGTCTTCTTGCATTTGTGATAATAAAGGCATTGGGAAATTCTCGATAAAAAAGACCGCTTAACAAGCGGTCGTTTATGCTAAAAACTTTGTAAATTAACTGACTCTAGCTAAATAAGCCTGACGGGAATGTTCATCAAAAATTTCTCGATGTTCATTTAACACAAAACCGCCAAGTGCTTGTGCGAGATTTTCCGTCGTTTTCAACAATAATTTAAGATTCACTACATCACTGCCTTCCGACGGTAAATGCATAAATAACACTAAGCCAACCGTTGAAAAATGTTCAATTTTAGCCAAATCGAAGATACCCGGCTGCATCATATTCGCTACACTGAAAATCACCGGCGATGCGCTGTTCCCCATATGCTGATGGCGGTGGAAAATTTGATATTCGCCATATTGTAAGCCTAACGCTTCAAGACTTTGTACCACATAATCGCCACGGAACTGCTGACCTTCCGGCGCAACTACATAAAGCGTAATCATATTATTTTCCGCAATCGGTTTTTGTTCCGCATCCGTTTGCATCGAGTGTTTGGCTAACTCCACTCGCACGGAAGCGTCGGAATAAATATCTACTTCACCTTGCGCCGCTTGACGTTCCAGCTCTTCCACCGATTGTTCCAACACTGAAGTTGCTTCCGCAATCGGTGACTGAGGCGCTTGAGTAAATGCCGGTTCAATATGCTGCGGCTGTGCTTGATATTGCGCTTGTGTCTGATATTGAGGCTGCGCTTGTAACGGCTGACCGCTATAAATCGGAGTTTCTTCTACTTTACTTTGATAAGCGGCGGAATCTTGTCTCGGTAAATTAATTTTTATTTCACGCAATGAGCTTTCCACTTCTTGCTGAATTTGCACCGGATTATCCGCTTCCGTTTCGCCGTGTTGTCCTGTTGTCTGCGCGTAAGACTGCGGATTAAGCGAAGGCGGCACGTCCGAAACAATGTTATTAATCGGCGTTGAAGGCGGGCGGGTCGAGAAAGTATTCGAGAAAATACGTGATTTTTCACGACGAGCCGACCATAAACTGAAACCGATTAATACGGCGATTAATAAGCCCGCTAAAATAAAGAAAAGAATATGAAGCTCCATTTGGGGTCCTCTTTCATTTGAAATAATCTACAAAATTTAAATTTCACTATTTGCGAAAATAATGTGTCTAGCTTACCATATTTCTGATAAAAATTTGAGTTATTAAGGATAGATTAATTATGTCATCTGCATTTAACGAACCGCAAAGCGACTTAGGCTTAGGTTTCCATTATTTTATTTACGGCTGGCGATTAATGTTACAACGCCGGTTAATGCCGTTTGTCCTGATACCGGTAGTGATTAATGCGGTGTTAATGATCGCATTACTTTGGTTCTTTATCAGCCATATTGCCGGCTGGGCGGATTGGATCGTCAGCTTTATGCCTTCTTGGCTGGATTGGCTGACTATGATTTTAGTACCGCTTGCCGTGCTTTCATTAATTATGCTGTTTTATTTTACCTTTACCACCATTACCAACTTTATTGCCGCCCCGTTTAATGCGTTGCTGGCGGAAAAGGTCGAATTACAACTGACCGGAGAACAGCTTAATAATATGACGGTAGCGGAAATGTTAAAAGACGTACCGCGTATGCTAAAACGTGAATGGCAAAAAATGGCGTACAGTATTCCTCGTTTTATTGCACTGTTTTTATTAAGTTTCGTACCGGTTGTCGGGCAAACCGTGGTACCTGTTCTAACCTTTGTGTTCGGCGCTTGGTTATTAGCGATTCAATATTGCGACTACCCGTTCGATAACCATAAAATCAGTTTTAAACGTATGCGCAACGCTCTCGGGCAACGCAAAATTTTAAATTTCACCTTCGGTACATTCGTCAGTATTTTTACCGCTTTACCTTTTGTGAATTTAGTCGTGATGCCGGTTGCCGTCTGCGGCGCAACCGCTATGTGGGTCGAAGAATATCGCAACTTTATGTTAGATAAAACGTCCGATTTTGACGGCGCGGACTATACCACTAAAACCGGCAGAGAAGTCAGTACGGAAACCCGTTCCGGTGCAGTAAATCCTAACGTACGTAACGGTGAGGTTAAGCCGCATTAAGCGGTCTGATTTCTCCCGTTTTTTGCAAAAAGAAGCCTCTCACTAGAGAGGCTTTTAGTTATTTAGTTTTAGTACTTTTCACTTTTTTAACTACTTTTTTAGCTTCCGATTTTACCGCCGTAGCGTTTTCCTTTACCGTCTCTTGTACTTGCTGCACAGCCTGTTCCTGCTGCGCCTGTCTTTCAAAACCTTTTTCTTTCATACAAGCGTCAAATTTAATTTGATCTTTGCTTTCACCGACAGATTCTTGGCAAGCTTTTAACGCTTCTTCTACTTTAGTAAGCGAACTCGCTTCCGTAACTTGAGAGACCTGAGTAGGCTCATTTGGTGACGAACACGCTGCTAATAATACCGCCAAAGTAGAAATACCGAGTGATTTTTTCATAGTGAAGTCCTAATTTGAGTTAAAAAAAGCGGGTAATTCATTTATTACCCGCTTTTTAGAAGCTTCTATAAGCAATTAGTTCAGAGATATCTTACACATCATAAGTGGTTGAAGCGGTGTTACCGCCACGACCTGTCCAGTTGGTGTGGAAGAATTCGCCGCGTGGTTTGTCGGTGCGTTCGTAAGTGTGTGCGCCGAAGTAGTCACGTTGGGCTTGGAGCAAGTTTGCCGGCACACGTTCTGACGTGTAGCCGTCTAAGAACGTGATTGCCGATGCCATACACGGCATTGGGATACCCACTTCGATAGACTTCGCTACCACTTTACGCCAGTCTGCCATTGCATTTTCTAAAATGCCTTTGAAGTAATCGTCTGAACCTAAGAATACTAAGTCTGGATTTGCTTCGTACGCATCACGAATGTTGCCTAAGAAACGGCTGCGAATGATACAGCCTTCACGCCATAATAGGGCGGTTGCGCCGTAGTTGATGTCCCAGCCGAAGTTTTCTGAGGCTTCACGAATTAACATAAAGCCTTGTGCGTAAGAAATAATTTTTGAAGCAAGCAACGCTTTGCGAACTGCTTCAATCCATACTTTTTTATCGCCCTCAACCGGCGTGATGGTTTTGTTGAATAATTTAGAAGCCGCTACACGTTGATCTTTGAATGAAGATACGCAACGTGCGAATACCGATTCAGTGATTAAAGTTAATGGAATACCGAAATCTAACGCATTGATACCCGTCCATTTACCTGTACCTTTTTGACCTGCAGTATCTAAGATTTTCTCAACTAACGGTGTGCCATCTTCGTCTTTGTAGCCTAAGATATCGGTAGTGATGTCGATTAAGTAGCTGTCTAATTCGGTTTTCTTCCACTCTTGGAAAATAGCTTGCATTTCATCGTAGCTTAAACCTAAACCGTCTTTTAAGAATTGGTAAGCTTCGCAAATTAACTGCATATCGCCGTATTCGATACCGTTGTGAACCATTTTCACGAAATGACCCGCACCTTCTTTGCCTACCCAGTCACAGCAAGGCTCGCCTTTATCGGTTTTCGCTGAAATCGCTTGTAAAATCGGCTTAACGTGTTCCCACGCTTCAATGTTACCGCCCGGCATAATTGAAGGCCCGTGACGCGCACCTTCTTCACCGCCTGAAACACCGGTACCGATAAAGCGAATACCTTTTTCTGCTAATGCAGCGGTACGACGGTTAGTATCTGGATAGTTTGAGTTACCGCCGTCAATAATGATGTCACCTTCTTCTAAATGCGGTAGTAATGCGTCAATAAATTGATCCACTACATCGCCTGCACGCACCATTAACATTACTTTACGCGGTTTTTCTAATTTCGCCGCTAAGTCTTCTAACGAATAAGCACCGATAATATTCGTACCTTTCGCCGCACCTGCTAAAAACTCATCCACTTTTGAAGTCGTGCGGTTATACGCCACTACTTTAAAGCCATTGTCGTTCATATTTAAAATTAAGTTTTGGCCCATTACCGCTAAACCGATAACGCCGATGTCGCCTTTTACTGACATTTTCTTCTCCTGTTGGTTTTGATTCGTTACAAGCGGTCGAATTTGTAACATTTTTTGCAAAATTGACCGCTTATTTAATTAATTTTTCCATAGCTGAAAATAATGTTTTTGTTACTTTCATATTATCTTCATCTTTCATATTATCTTCATCTGTTGCACGTTCTTTGGCAAACCATTCAATAACGTCATTTTCTTCTGAATGTCCATAAAAAAGAGTTGCAAATTTCTCTAACATTTCGCAACCAGCACCTCTAGTTCTTGATGTACCAAAGATAAAATCACATTGTTTATGATGTAATTCATACAAATTATGGCTAATTTCCCATTCACTATCACCTGAAGAGTAGAAACCAATACGCATATTTTCGTATTGGAATACTGCTATAAAATCAATATTGTTGCTGTGACGAGAAAAATACACTAGTTTATCCAAGTACTTTGCATTTATTTTTTCCAGTAGTTTATTAAATGTGGTTGTTTTTCCTGTATTGCCTGCACCGTATAAAATAAAAAGTTTTTTCATAATCGCCCCTAGTTTTTACATTTACTCAATCTGTTAAAAATGCGGTAAATCTTACAGCACTTCAACTAAAATTCTGCTCAAAAATAATTTTCTGTTGTTCAATCTCTCGCACCAATTCTTCTTCGCTCGGCAGGTATGCCATATATTTGCTGGCAAACAGTTGTGAACTGTCATTTAACACGGAATATTTCGCAACAACGCTATCCGCTTCGGTACAAAGTAATAAACCGATTGTCGGATTATCATCCGCTCGTTTTTGCAAATCATCGTACATTCGCACATACATATCCAACTGCCCGATGTCTTGGTGCGTGAGTTTTTCGGTTTTAAGTTCCACTATCACAAAGCATTTTAGAATGTAATTATAGAACACTAAATCAATAAAGAAATCGGAAGTTTCCGTACGAATATGTTGCTGACGAGCAACAAAAGCGAAGCCTTTACCAAGTTCTAACATAAATTGTTGTAAATTATCAATCAGAGCTTTTTCCAGCTCTGCCTCGCTATAAGCCAAATGAGTCGGCAGATTCAGAAATTCTAATACGGTCGGCGATTTAATAAAATCACTTGCTTGTAATTTTTGTGTTTTTTCTTGCATTTCCGCCTGCACAAGCTCTTTATCTTGGCTTGCAAGTAAACGTTCATAATAGAGAGTGGAAATATTACGATCTAAGGTTCGTACCGACCAATGATTTTCCGCTGCTTCAGTCAAATAATACAAACGAGCTTTATCGTTTGTAATTTTTAATGTGCGTTGAATATGTGTCCAAGTTAATTTGGAAATCACTGATTTCCAAATCTCCAAATCGGAAAACATTAAATAAAATTGGCGGAAATTACGGATATTCCGTTCGCCAAACCCTGAACCAAATTCATTCGTGAGAGTAACGGAAAGATTTTTAATAATCTCTTTGCCATATTCTGCACGTCCCTCACCATTCTGTTCTTCCAATACGATTCGCTCACCGATTTTCCAGTAGGCTTCCACCATAGCAGAATTTACTGCCGCATAAGCTTGCTGACGAGCAGAATGTAAAATCTGTTTAATTTCGTTAAGATAAGATGTTGTTAGCTTATTTTTCATATATTCTCCTTTATTAAAAAATAAAACATTCTTACACACGCAAGCGGTCGAATTTGCAGAAAAGTTTGCAAATTCGACCACTTATGATTTCTAGGAAAAGTGCCTGCATCCTTGAGACACTATGAATATATTCCTACAATCAAATTTTATTTTCGCGCTTGAAGGCCAGTGCAAGAGTAGATAACAGCATTACCCCCGCTACAGCGATATATAAATCTTGTTTCGCCAAACCGCCGTCAAGCAATATTCCCGCTACTGTCGGAGCAAGAATCGAACCTGCACGCCCCGCACCAATTGCCCAGCCCACACCGGTATTACGGATATCCGCATCGTAAGTCGCCGGATTGATAGTGTATAAACCGCTGATACAGCCGTTTACTAACGCCCCGACAACCACTCCCATTGCCATCGCCACGCCGAGTGCCGAAGATGAAAGGATAAACACCACAATCGCAATCGCCGATAATACGGTAAACAGCATTAATACCGCTCTTGCCTGCCAACGGCTGGCGATTAAACCGTAGATTAACGAACCGCCCGCACCGCCGATCGAAATCGCCATGCCTACATTGATACTGTCTTCCACCGTCATTCCCGCTTCTTTGAGCAATGCCGGAGTCCATGAGCTGATAAAATAGAAGCTGAACATAATGGCAAAGAACGAAAGCCATAATAATAAGGTTGAACGGCGATATTTATCATTAAACAGCTGAGAAATCGGCAGCTTGGTTTTCACCGCTTCAACTTTTTTCGGTAGCTCCCAATCACCGTTAAAACCGATTTTTTTCGCAATGTGATTTAAGCGTGCTTTGGCGTTTGCCGGTTGCTTCATGGTTAAAAAGTCGATCGACTCCGGTAACCAAATAAATAACACAACCCACACGACCGCCGTCATTGCCGCACCGGCAAAATACACCGCATGCCAGCTATAAGTCGCTTGCAACTCTTTCGCCATTATACCGCCGATCATCGCACCGATACCGAAGCCTGCCGCATAAACGCTGATCGCAAAGCTACGCCATTTTTTTGACGAATATTCGCTAGTGATCACATTAGTGCCGACTAAAATACCGCCCACTCCCAAACCGGTAATTACACGTGAAAAACCAAGTACAAACGGTGTGGTCGCTAATCCCGAAAGTAACAAACCAATCGCCGACAACGCTACGGAAAGTAGTAATAGCGGACGACGACCGAATTTATCGGCAAGCGGCGCAAGAAACAGCGAACCGATTGTCATACCGGCTAAACCGGCACTGATTAATACACCGAATTCGGTTTTAGATAAACCGAACTCTTTAGAAATATTGGTGGCGGTAAAGGCAATCGCTAATACGTCGAAACCGTCTAAAAAGTTCATTACGGCAGCCATAATTACGATTACCCATTGATACACGCCCATACGTCCGTGATCAATCGCAAACCTTAAATTATTTGTATGTTGTAATGTTTGAATCGTCATAGATATTCCTTATTAAAGATTTTCATTTAATTGGAATCCTAAATGAAACGATTGCAAAGAACAACGCAAATCTGCAATAACAGCATTGAAAAATATTAAGCTAAATTATGAATTTCATTCATAATCTACAAACTATAACAATTTTGCCGCTTCTCGATCTAAATACCACTCGGTCACACCGCTTTTAGCTTTAATACGAGCTGCCGGATACGGTAGTTTTTCCGCTTCGGTTTCGTTAATTTCTTTTAAAACTTCCGCTTTTGCCGCACCTGTTACCAAGTAAGTGATACGTTTCGCCTGTTCAAGCAATTTAGCGGTTTTTGAAATACGAATTTGACCGCTTTCAGGATGTTTGGCAATAACCGCCACATTCTGGTCATTAAAATCGGTTTGATGAGGGAAAAGCGAAGCGGTATGACCGTCATTGCCCATCCCGAGAATGATCCAATCAAAAGCTAAATCAGGTACGCAAGCGGTCAATTCTTGCGAAAATCTTGCAAGCTCTTGTTCTACCGACTCTTCACCACGAATACGGTGAATATTTTGTTGAGGAATTTGAATATGATCGAAGAGTAACTTTTGCACTTCACCGTAATTACTTTCCGGATCAGTCGGCAGTACCATACGATCATCGCCCCACCAAAAGTGCAGATTTTGCCATTGAATTTCGCTATTGAACGGTGCTTGCGCTAACGTTTTAAACAGTAATTTAGGGGTTGAACCGCCGGATAAGGAAATATGTACCGGACGGTTTAATTGACTGTATAACACAAATTCTTGTGCGATTTTTTCCACCGCTTGTTGAGCGGATTGGAAGGTGATGTAATTCATTAACATTTCCTTTTAATTCATACTCAAATCTCCCCCTCTTTAGTAAAGAGGGGGAGATTTATTTGCTAAATTTATACTTTTTTCTTCATTACACCTGACGGTTTACGCCAAACTTTACCGTGTTTGGCGATAAGTTTATCCGCTTCGGTCGGCCCCCAAGTGCCGGCTTCATACTCATATACTCTGCCTCGTCCCGCTTTATAATCTAAAATCGGCTGAACGAATTTCCAGCAAGCATGTACCGCATCGGTACGTGCAAATAAAGTCGCATCACCTTTCAACGCATCTAATAATAAACGCTCATAAGCGGTTAATAAGCTAGAAGCCGAACTTAAATCTGAATAACGGAAGTCCATTGAAACTTCTTTCGCTTCAAAACCTGCTCCCGGTTTTTTCAAGCCGAAACGCATTGAGATACCCTCGTCCGGCTGCACTCGAATAATTAATTTATTTTCCGGCGCATTTTGGCTGAACACCGGATGCGGCGTGGTTTTAAAATGAATTACCACTTCGGTGACACGGGTCGGTAAACGTTTACCGGTACGCACATAAAACGGTACGCCCGCCCAACGCCAGTTATCAATCTCACACTTAATCGCCATATAGGTTTCGGTATTCGAATCCGCCGGTACGCCTTTTTCCGCTAAGTAACCGACAACCATCTGATCATCCACTTCACCCGCTACATATTGTCCGAGTACCACATTATTTTTTACATCTTCAGCAGTTAATGGATGTAAACAATGCAGCACTTTCGCTACTTCATCACGCATTGAATCGGCGTTAATAATTGCTGGCGGCTCCATCGCAACCATGGCTAATACTTGTAACAAGTGGTTTTGGAACATATCGCGCATTGCGCCCGAACCGTCATAATATCCGCCACGTTCTTCTACGCCAATCGCTTCCGCACCGGTAATTTCTACGTAATCAATAAAGTTACGGTTCCATAAAGGCTCGAATAAGCCGTTTGAAAAACGCAATACCAATAAGTTTTGTACCGTTTCTTTGCCTAAATAGTGGTCGATACGGTAGATCTGGTGTTCTTCAAAGTAGTGATGGATTTTTTCATCCAATTCTTTGGCGGTTTTAATATCATAACCGAACGGTTTTTCTACGATGATACGTTTCCAACCGTATTCTTCGGTAGTTAAACCGTGTGCGGCTAAACATTCCGGAATCACGCCGTATAAACTCGGCGGCGTAGAAAGATAATAAAGCGTATTACCGCAACTACCGTATTTATCATGCAGCTCATCTAAACGAGGCAGTAATTTGGCATAATCCAACGCCTCGGACGTATTCACCGCTTGATAATACAAATGGGTACAAAAATCTTCTAACTCTTGACCTTCCGCCTTTTCGAATTTAATTAAGGCGTCACGCATTTTGGTACGGAAAGAATCATCCGTTAGCTCGGAACGAGCCACACCCAATACTGAGAAATGTTGTCCTAAACGACCCACTCTAAACAAGTTATAAAGTGCCGGAATTAACTTACGGAAAGTTAAATCACCCGATGCACCAAAAATAACAATACAACTATTTTCGATATTCATTTTTCTTTTTATCCCGAATGTCTGAATTATTTAATCAATATGTAATATTTTAAAAAGGAATACAAATAACTATTTTGAATTAAACCGGAAGATTTGTTCCCAAGCTAATTGTTTGTCCGCAACCATAACAAAATAAGGATTGATAAAAGTTGCGCGTCGATTATAAGTAAGCGGTTCAAACTTCAAATTAAAAATTTTGCCACCGACTTCCGAAAGTAAAACTTCCGCTACCGCAGTATCCCATTCGCCCGTATCGCCGAAACGTACATAACAATCCGCTTTACCTTCCGCCAGCAAACCGGCTTTTAAACTGCTGGAACCGTATTGTAAAATTTCCGCCTGATAAGCGTTATCCACCGAATTTAACACCGCATTTTGCGCTGATGCGCCCATGGTAATTGTTAAGCGATCAGCCTTGAGCAAACCTCGATGACCGGCAAGCGGTCTAATTTCGCCGTTTTCTTGCAAAAACGCGCCGCTTGATCGCATAGTAAAATAAGTTTTATCCAAAATCGGGGCATGAATCACCCCCAATACCGGACAATTGTGCTGAACTAATCCGATTACGACAGAAAATTGATCGGTACGATCGATAAACTGTTGCGTACCGTCTAGCGGATCGATGATCCAATATTCTTGCCAAGCCTGACGATCCGCTAATGCAATATTACAATTTTCTTCGGATAAAACCGGTATCCCCGGCGTTAATTGATGCAATTGTTCCGTAACAAATTTACTAATAAACAGATCCGCTTCCGTCACCGGCGTGTGATCCGCTTTCATTTTAACTTGTACCGAACACTGATAAAAACGTTTAAGATGTTCTCCCGCCTCTATCGCTATCCGTTTAACCGCTTCCAACAGCGTTGAATTTAATGGTTGCATACTAAACTTTCCTTATTTCCGACCGCTTGCCAGATAGTCTCTTAGCATAAACAGGGCGGATAAATTTCTTGATTCTGCAAAATTCGAATCAGCCAATAATTCATCTATCTTTGCTAATGGGATACGTACTATTTCCAAAGGTTCCGGCTCGTCGCCTTCTAATTTGGACGGATAAAGATCTTCGGCTATGAATAAATGCATTAAACCGAACATATGACTCGGGCCGGTATAAAGCGAACGTAAAAATTCAATCCTTTTTGCACCGAAACCGATTTCTTCTTGTAGTTCTCGATTGGCACTGGCTATTGGCTCCTCGCCCGGATCAACAATCCCTTTCGGGAACCCTAACTCATAGCGCTCTGAGCCTACCGCATACTCTTTGATGAAAATAAGATGCTGATCTTGAATCGGAATGACCATCACGGAAGAACGACGTTGCGGCGTTAAACGCTCAAACTGACGTTCTTCACCGTTAGAAAAACGTAAATCGACAGCTTGTACTTCAAAGATTCGTGTTTTGGCAATCGTTGCTACCGAAAGAATTTCCGGAAGCTTACGCTCTGTGGTCATAAGATATTCTCATTATTGCTATTTAATTTTCTAAAGATACCATATTTTATGATAAAATTTATTGAAATTTATGCAGTAAATTCAACATAAATAAAATCATTTACGTTCAAATTGAGTTAAAAATCACAATTAGGTGTTTTTCATGAAACATACAACGGAACGAGATAATGAAGTTCGTCTGGATAAATGGCTGTGGGCTGCTCGTTTTTACAAAACACGTTCGATTGCCAAAGCGATGATCGAAGGCGGAAAAGTGCATTATAACGGACAGCGAGCCAAAACCAGTAAAACGGTTGAAGTCGGCGCAACAATTAAATTGCGCCAAGGTAATGATGAAAAAGAAGTAATTGTCACTGCACTCAGCGACCAACGCCGAGGCGCACCGGAAGCGCAATTGCTTTACCAAGAAACCGAAAAAAGTATTAAGCAACGTGAAGCGATCACCTTTGCCCGCAAAGCGAATGCGCTTTCGATGCCGCATCCGGATCGCCGACCGAATAAAAAAGAACGTCGCGATCTAGTAAAATTTAAAGATCAAATATTGTAATACACTAACTTGATCTCCATATTGAAAAAACTTCTACGGTGCACGTTTTACGTGTGCCTTCTTTTATTTTAACAAGCGGTCAAATTTGCAAATTTTTTTGCAAATCCTACCGCTTTCACTAGGAAAAACCATGAGTTATACAAAAGACAACGACAAACTTTATCGCTATTTATTCCAAAACCGCGCCGTGCGTGGTGAATGGGTTCGTTTAAACGATACTTTTACCGAAACGCTGAATACCCACCAATATCCGAAGGCGGTACAAAATTTATTAGGCGAAATGTTGGTCGCAACCAGCCTACTCACTGCGATTATGAAATTTGAAGGGACGATTACCGTCCAAATTCAGGGTGACGGCCCACTCAAATTGGCGGTGGTAAACGGTAACGAGCAACAACAATTACGTGCATTAGCGCGTACCCAAGCGGAAATCGCAGACAATGCAACCTTAAGTGAAATGATCGGTAACGGCGTATTAGTCATTTCGATTATGCCGAATAACGGTGAGCGTTACCAAGGTGTAATCGCCTTAGACAAACCGACCATTCGTGAATGTTTAGAAGATTATTTCATTCGTTCGGAACAACTTCAAACCCATTTGGTCATTCGCACCGGTGAATATGAAGGCAAAGCGGTCGCCGGCGGTTTATTATTACAGATTATGCCGGACGGTACCGGTACGCCGGAAGATTTCGAGCATTTGATGACACTTGCCGAAACGGTGAAAGACGAAGAATTATTCGGCTTAGAAGCGGAAGAATTGTTGTTCCGTCTATATCATGAAGAACACGTAGAAGTTTATCCGCCGCAAGATACCAAATTCCATTGCGGCTGTTCTCGCGAACGTTCGGGTAACGCGATTTTACTGTTACCGATGGAAGAAATCGATGAAATGCTTGCCGAGAAAAACGGCGTAATCGATATGCAATGCGAGTGTTGCGGTACTCAATATTTCTTTGATAAAAACGCTATCATGCAATTCAAAGAAGAAGCGGATAAACTCAGCCAATTAGGTTTATAGCATAAAAAAATAAGCGGTCCGATTTTGCTTAAATTTTACAAAATCGAACCGCTTAATTTATTTGATTGATTAAATAAGAATATTAGCTAATGCGATACCTACACAACACGCTACGATTACACCAACCAAACCCGGTGCCATAAAACTGTGGTTAAAGTAGTATTTACCGATTTTCGTTGTACCTGTCACGTCAAAGTTTACGGTTGCGATATCTGACGGATAGTTAGGAATAAAGAAGTACGCATAAGTTGCCGGCATTAAACCGACTAATAACGGAGCAGGTAAACCGATTGCAATACCGACCGGTAATAACATTTTCGCAGTTACCGCTTGGCTGTTTACCACCACAGATACTGCAAATAATGCGAATGCGAATGTCCAAGGTTGCGCTTTAATCATTTCGGTTACACCCGCTTTAAATGAAGGCATAGCATAACTGAAATAGGTATCACTCATCCATGCAATACCGAAGATTGCGATGGTCGCCACCATACCGGATTTGAATACCACACCGTTCGGTACTTTTTTCACATCGGTTTTAGTCAATACTAAAATTAAACCGCCGAAAGTAAGCATTACGATTTGAATGATTTTATCCATACCAGCTGTCTTACCCGTATCCGCCATTACCGGTTTAATTGCAGGAACCATTGCAATAATTACGATGGTAGCAATTGCCGCTAAGAATAGATAAACGGAATTTTTCGCACTTGCCGGTAATTGTTCGTCTAATGAAGTCGAGCTGGTTTCTTCAATTTGTTTACGCAATACAGGGTCTTGCATACGACGTTGATATTCCGGATCATCTTCAAGCTCTTTACCGCGACGTAAGCTATATAAACACATTGCAAGCACACCGACGAACGTTGCCGTCATAGTTACCGCTACGATATTTAAAAGTGTAACGCCTTCAAAACCCGGTAATTTGGTAATTTCGGTTAAGTAATAAGCTACTGCTGCTGAAAGCGGGCTACCGGTAATCCCTAATTGCGATGCAACCGATGCCGCCGCCATCGGGCGTTCCGGACGAATTTTATTTTTTAACGCAATGTCACCGATAATCGGCATGATTGAATAAACCGAGTGGCCGGTACCTAACATTAAAGTCATGATATAAGTAACAATCGGTCCGAGCAAAGTGATACGTCTTGGGTTACTACGTAAGATACGTTCGGCAATTTGAAGCATAAATTTCAAACCGCCCGCCGCTTCGAGTACCGACGCACAAGTTACCACGGCTAAAATTACCAACATTACATCAATCGGTGCTTTTGAAAGCGGCATACCGAGGAAGAATACTTCGACAAATAGACCGATACCCGAAACTACCCCTAAACCTACACCGCCGTAACGGCTACCGGCATAGAGGAATGCTAATAAAAGCAAAAATTCTGCATAAAGCATATAAACTCCAAAAATTAAAAATAAATAATCACTGAATGCAAGTGTACTTGAGCTAGTGCCGCGATTCTTTGCATTTGATCAAAAACAGATTAACACTTTAGTGTTATTTTTTCAAAAGTTAAAATATTTCATTAATCTTCTCTAAATTTCAGCAGAAATCAGACGATCTGTTACTCAATTCCGACAAAAATGCTAATATTCGGATGTTACTTTTCGTCTCGGAGGATCTATGATCGAAATTTATCTGCTTGCCATTCCGGTTTGTTTTCTAATTACTTTTTTTGTACAGTTTTTTCGCCTTGGCTTCTTTAAATCGGTCTTAATCAGTTTATTGATTGCGGTTACCTGGCCGGTCTCATTAACCGTTCTGATTCTTAACAAACTTTTTCGTCCTCGTTAAGCGATTTAGCATCAGTTCGCTTATTGCTTAACCGAACGCTACCATCATACTCCTATAAATTTTTATTTAATTATTAATAAACAACTTGTATTTAATGAATAAAAATGCAAAATAAAAGCGTTATTATTCAATTTGCATTATCTAATAATTAACAACTTGATAGCAAACGTTTGCTTTGTTAGAATTACGCGCCTACTTCTACGAGAAAGGTTAATGGCGACTCTCAAGTACCAACCCCACAAATTTTTAGGAGTAAAAATGTTAAACCCTACCCTTTTTATGCTCTCAAAAGGCATAACGGATAAAATAGCGAATTCTTTTGCTGTGTTTATCCATTTCATTTCAAAGCATTCTCATCTTGCGATTCCACATTTTATTCACTCACGATCTCGAATAAGTTATTTCACTTATACAAGCGGTCAAATTTTTAAATCTTTTTACTTATAGCGAACACAGGAGCAATATCATGGCATTTAACCTTAAAAATAGACACTTACTCAGCCTTGTAAATCACACTGAACGTGAAATTAAATTCTTATTAGACTTATCCCGTGATTTAAAACGTGCAAAATATGCAGGAACCGAGCAACAACGATTAAAAGGCAAAAATATTGCATTAATCTTTGAAAAAACCTCAACCCGTACCCGTTGTGCATTTGAAGTGGCGGCTTATGACCAAGGTGCACACGTAACTTATATCGATCCGACCTCATCTCAAATCGGGCATAAAGAATCAATGAAAGATACCGCGCGCGTATTGGGCAGAATGTACGATGCGATTGAATATCGCGGTTTCAAACAATCGGTGGTAAACGAGCTTGCTCAATATGCCGGTGTGCCGGTATTCAACGGTTTAACCGATGAATTCCACCCGACTCAAATGTTAGCCGATGTACTCACTATGATTGAAAATTGTGAAAAACCGTTAAGCCAAATCAGTTATGTTTATATCGGTGATGCGCGTAACAACGTAGGAAATTCATTACTGTTAATCGGTGCAAAATTAGGAATGGACGTGCGTATCTGTGCGCCGAAAGCATTATTACCGGAAGACAGCCTAGTTGAAATGTGCCAAAAATTTGCAGCAGAAAGCGGCGCAAGAATTACCGTAACCGACGATATCGATACCGCAGTAAAAGGGGTGGATTTCGTACATACCGACGTTTGGGTATCTATGGGCGAGCCGCTTGAAACTTGGGGCGAACGTATCGATATGCTAATGCCGTATCAAGTTACGCCGGAACTCATGAAACGTACCGGTAATCCGAAAGTGAAATTTATGCACTGCTTACCGGCATTCCATAACAGCGAAACGAAAATCGGTAAACAAGTTGCCGAAAAATATCCGGCTCTGGCAAACGGTATCGAAGTAACCGAAGACGTCTTCGAATCGCCGGCAAACGTCGCATTCGAACAAGCGGAAAACCGTATGCACACTATCAAAGCGGTCATGGTCGCAAGCTTAGCGTAAGAAGTAGAAAAAGGAACAAACATGAAAATCGTAGTAGCTTTAGGCGGTAACGCTTTATTAAAACGCGGTGAGCCGATGACCGCCCAAAACCAGTCTGCAAATATCAAAATCGCCGCAGAACAGTTAGCAAAAATCAAACCGAATAATGAATTAGTCATTTCACACGGTAACGGTCCTCAAGTCGGATTAAGCGCATTACAACACGCCGCTTACCACGCGATTGATAACAAAATCGAGCCTTATCCGCTTGACGTGTTAGTTTCGCAAACCGTCGGTATGATCGGTTATATGTTACAACAAGAACTGACCAATCTCGTGCCGGAACATCCGACGCAAACCTTAGTCACTCAAGTGATTGTTGATGCGAAAGATCCGGCTTTTGCCAAACCGAGCAAACCGATCGGACAGGTTTACTCAAAAGAAGAAGCGGAAAAACTCGCCGCTGAAAAAGGTTGGACGGTAATGGCGGACGGTCAATATTACCGCCGAGCGGTGCCAAGTCCGAAACCGCAATCGGTAACCGGTATTGAAGCGGTAAAAGCGTTATTAGCACAAGATCAAATCGTAATTTGCGGTGGCGGTGGCGGCGTACCGAGTATTCGTGATGCACAAGGTAAATTACAAGGTGTGGAAGCGGTGGTAGATAAAGATCTTGCCACTGCGGTGATTTCACAACAACTGGATGCGGATTTATTTATTATCGCAACTGATGTCAAAGCGGCATGCGTGAACTTCAACAAACCGGATCAATTACAAATTGCCAAAGCAAACCCAACGGAATTGGAAAAACTGGCGGACGAATTTGCACCAGGTTCAATGGGACCAAAAGTACAGGCGGTGATTAACTTTGTTAAAGCAACCGGTAAAGACGCCGCAATCGGCTCACTTTCCGATATTCAAGATATTGTAGCCGGTAAAGCGGGAACCCGTGTCACCAACAGCATTTCCGGTATTGAGTTTTATAAGTAAGCCAAAACAAGCGGTTGGATTTCACTAAAAATCTGCAATATTAAAGTAGGGGCGTGCCGAGTACGCCCTTTTTAATGCAATTGATTGGTTACGGGAATATTTATACTATCGTTTTCTGTGAAGTTCCGTGTATTCTGCGGTTAAACTTCCATTTGCAAAAAATCGAACAAATTTAACCGCTTATTGCATAAACGAAAAGCCCCTAAACCATAAGATTTAGGGACTTTCTCTATTATTCTACTGCTAAATTATTTTTTAGCTTGTGCTTTTTTCACCCATACCGCTGAGATTGAGAACGCAACGATAAATGAAATTGCCATACCTACAGAGTACATTGCGAGGCTGTCCGGTTTGATTGAAGGCACACCTAAGAAACCTGCCGCACCTAATGCAATCGCTTTCACGTTAAAGAATGCGATAAACGCAGACGCTAAACCTGAACCGATCATTGCAGCGATAAATGCTTGACGGTAACGTAAGTTCACACCGAACATTGCCGGCTCTGTGATACCTAATAATGCTGAGATACCGGACGGCACGGCTAAACCGCGTACTTTCGCATCTTTCATTGCGAACGCCACACCTAAACACGCCGCACCTTGTGCGATGTTAGACATTGCAGCAATTGGGAAGATAAACGTACCGCCGGTGTTCGCCACTTCCGCTAATAATTGTGTTTCTACCGCAATGAAAGTTTGGTGCATACCGGTGATGACGATTGGTGCATAGAATGTACCGAAGATTGCGCCGCCGATAAAACCTAAGCTGTCGTATAACCAAGTTAAGCCTGCTGAAATAGCCGAACCCGCTTCACGGCCGAACGGACCGATTACCGTGAAGGCTAACACACCTGCGATGAATAAAGACATCATCGGTGTCACAAGGTTATCTAAATAAGAAGGTACAAATTTGCGGAAACCTTTTTCAAGCGTTGCTAACACCCAAGCAGAAACGATAGTTGGGATTACCGTACCTTGATAACCGACTTTTTCAATTTCAAAACCAAGTACGTTCCAGTATTTGATGTTACCTTCCATTAAGGTTTTCGCATAGTTCCAACCGTCCGCTAATGCAGGGTGAACTAATAACATACCGAGTGCCGCACCTAAGAACGGGTTACCACCGAATTTACGCGTTGCTGAGAAACCCAGTAATACCGGTAAGAATACAAACGGTGCATTTGCAATGGTGTTGATAAAATCAATTAAATCCGCAAATTCAGGATATTTGGTCGCAACAGACTCACCTTCCCAGAAGAAGCCGACCGAAGTCAGCATTGAGTGGATACCCATCAGCAAACCGCCTGCCACGATTGCAGGAATGATCGGCACGAAAATATCCGCTAACCCTTTTACTAAGCGTTGTAATAACGGTTGATTAGCCGCACCTGCCGCCGCCACTTCAGATGTACTCATATCGCCGATACCCATTTGTTTTTGCATCTCAGCGTGTACTTTGTTTACCGTACCTGAACCAAAAATAATTTGGTATTGACCGCTGGTTGAGAATTGACCTTTAACACCTTCGATATTCTCAATCGCTTGTTTATCTACTTTTGACTCGTCTGCAAGGGTTAAACGTAAACGTGTTGCACAGTGCGCCAGCGTTGTGATATTGCTTTTACCACCGAGTTTCTCGATCGTTTGCTCCGCAATTTTCGGGAAGTTCATAGTTTGCCACCTATTTTTTTATATCAAAAATTTAATGATTATATTTTAACTAAAACGTTTTAGCTAAAACAGAAAATTCTGCTAAAACGTTTTAGTTTTGTCGATTAGATCACAATTTTAGTAAATTCAGCCCTTTGCACAGTATAAAATACATACAAAACATAATGAATTAAGTAAAAGTAAAATCAGTCAGACAATTAATTTATCCGTTAAAATTTTTCCGTTTTCGATCATTAAAATACGATCAAATAACGATTTACTTTCTTCAAATTGGTGAGTGACCATCAATAAGGTTAAATTTTGTTGTCGGCAAATTTCCGCTACTAATGCTTGAAGTTCGTTTCTACGTTTAGGATCAAGTGCTGAAAACGGCTCATCGAGCAGTAAAATCGGCTGTTTACGTAATAAAGTTCTCGCCAACGCTACTCGTTGCTTTTGTCCGCCGGAAAGTTGATCCGCTCGTCTATTCAATAAATCGGCGATTCCCATTTGCTCGGCGATCTGTTTTACTTGCGCTTTCTGATCGCTATTGAGTTTTAAACTAGGAATCAGAGCTAACCCGATATTTTGTTCAACTGTAAGATGCGGAAAAACATTGTTATCTTGAAATAACATCGAAACGGGACGTTCAGCCACTTGTGTTGCGGTATGATTGCAATTATTCAGCCAAATTTGACCGCTTGTCGGCTGCTCAAAACCGGCAATCAAATTTAATAAGGTGCTTTTGCCTGCGCCGCTTTCCCCAACAATCGCAACACGTTGTCCCTTTGGTACTTCCAGCACAAAATGCATTGGGATTTGTTCATAATCAAAACGGACATCCAAACGAATCATTTAAGTTTCTCTTTTTGTTCTATAAATAAAAACGGTAATAAGGTGAATAGCATCAATACTAAAGCGGTCACCGCCGCATCTTCGGTTCGATAACTGCCGAGTTGTTGATATAACAAATAAGGTAACGAGCTAAAATCCGGGCTTCCGAAAAAAGCAATAACCGCAAAACTTCCTAAGCTAGAAGACATTGCTAGGGCAAACGCACCGATAAGCGGCCTAATTAAATAATTTTTTTCCACAATCCACCAACGGCGAAACCCGCTTAGCCCTAAACTGCGTGCTAATTTATCTTGTGCGGTAAGTGAATGCCACATTGCGGCAAAAATAAGACGATAAATATAAGGTAATAGAATTAAGCCGTTACAAATACCGACTAACCATAATAAGTGAGATGTGCTTAATTCAATCTCCATTAGCAATAGAAATAAACCGACCGCTAAAAGAAATACCGGTAAAATCAAAGGGTAAGTCGCGACACCGCTCAAAATACTATATTGCAATTTTTTATGTTTAAATGCCAGCTGTCTGGTTTCCAACGCTAATAAATAGGCAATACATAATACCGAACCGGATGCGATTAAACTCAGCAATAATGAAAACCAAGCGGCTTCCCATAACGCCGAATTTAATAGTCGCTCACTTAAATTGGAAACGGAAATACCGGACCAAATCACACTGGCAAGCGGTAAAATAATCAATAAACTTTGCAACAGCAGTACGATTTGCAATCCTTTCTTTTGCCAACCGATTGGCTTAGGTTTCCAAATCATATCCACCACCGGCGTATATTGTTTGGCGTTATTAAAAGCATACTTGGTGGTAAAATCCATTAACAGTTGTAATAAAATACCTACCGCTAATTGCACCATAATCAATATGACCGCTTTTGCAAAATCAAACTCAAAAGTCACCGCTTGATAGATAGCAACTTCCAAAGTGCTGTATTTCGGACTGCCGCCTAACATGAGAACGATTGGAAAACTGGTAAAACAAATTAAAAAGACGTTGGCAAAAGCATAAGGTAACATCCCGCTTAACATCGGTAATTCAACGATCTTAAAATAAGACCAACCTTTCAAATTCATTTGAGCCGCTAAACGATGTTGGCTGCTTGGTATAAGCTGCAAACTTTCTACACAATATTTTGTCACCAGCGGTACGTTAAAAAAGACATGGGCAAGTAAGATACCGTGTAAACCGTACAATTTGAATTGCCATTCAATACCTATCCCCTGCAAAAACTTCGCCATCCAACCTGAATTTCCCCAGAAGCCGATTAACGCAAAAATAACGACAAGCGAAGGCAACGCCCAAACAAAAGAGAGAATTTTATAAAGATAAGCTTTCCCGAAAAAATCTAAATAAAAGAAGGCTCTGGCTAATAAGATGCCTAAGATGCAAGAAAGTCCGGCGGATAATCCGGCTTGTAAACCGCTATATTTCAGAATCGGCAATACATCGAAAAAGCTCCACATACCGTCATCTTGTCGGTGCGCTATCAAGGCGAATAAGCTCATTGCGTAAACCGTTACAATGATGCCATATACCAACCAAGCGGTGCTTTTTGATAAGGAACGAGTGAGATTTTCCTTTGTCATAAACGGGTGAAGAAATTTTGTCATGTTCTCAACTATTTTTTGCGCAATCGTTTAATTAATACTTATTTCCTAAAAATTGACATGAGGCAAAATTCACTCCTTTTGATTAATTAATACGCGTATATTTAATATTTATCAAAAGATTTTCAGGTTTTAAGCGTGTTTTTAGATCTTTTTTGTAGTAAAGTTAGCACAAATAGTAATGGGTTTTAATTACTTAAACCGATTTTTTTCACTTTAAAAATTTAAGAGGAATCTTATATGTACTCAAAAGACGTTGTTATTACTGCACCTAACGGTTTACATACTCGCCCTGCGGCCGAGTTCGTTAAAGCGGCTAAAGGTTTTGCATCGGATATTACGGTAACTTCCGGCGGTAAAAGCTCAAGTGCTAAAAGTCTGTTTAAACTTCAAACATTAGGTTTAACTCAAGGTACAACAATCACTATTTCTGCTGAAGGTGAAGATGAGCAAAAAGCGGTTGATTTCTTAGTAGATTTAATCCCTACTTTAGAATAATCCTTTTCAGATTCTTATTATTGTAAAGCAGCCCTATTGCCTTTCCTATTTTAGAAATAGGGATGGAATAGGGTTGTATTGTGCTATGTAAGCATTTAATCACTTTTAGACAAGGACATATTATGATTACAGGTATCGCTGCTTCTCCGGGTGTTGTATTCGGTAAAGCACTTGTATTGAAAGAAGAACCTATTGTACTCAATACTAAAAAAATTACAGCAGATCAAATTGACGCTGAAAAAGCAAAATTCTTTGCCGGTCGTGAAAAAGCGGCGGCACAATTAACAGCAATTAAAGAGAAAGCAAAACGTACTCTCGGTGAAGAAAAAGAAGCTATCTTTGAAGGTCATTTAATGATCTTGGAAGATGAAGAGCTGGAAGAAGAAATTCTGGGCTATATTGCGGATAATCTTGTAACGGCGGATGTTGCGGCAAGTAAAGTTATTGATATGCAGGCATCTATGTTGGCAGAAATTGATGACGAATACCTAAAAGAACGTGCCGGCGATATTCGTGATATCGGTAACCGTTTATTACGCAATATTTTAAATATGCACATCATCGATTTAGGTGATATTCAAGAGGAAGTTATTTTAGTTGCTTACGACTTAACGCCTTCCGAAACCGCACAATTAAATTTAGATAAAGTGTTAGGTTTTATTACCGATATCGGCGGTCGTACTTCGCATACTTCAATTATGGCTCGTTCATTAGAACTTCCCGCCATTGTCGGTACAAACGATATTACCGCTCGTGTTAAAACCGGCGATACATTAATTTTGGATGCGGTAAATAACCAAATTCATATTAATCCTTCCGATGCGGCACTTGCCGAATTTAAAGCGATTCAAGAACGCGTTGCAGCGGAAAAAGCCGAACTTGCGAAATTAAAAGATTTACCGGCGGAAACTTTAGACGGTCACCGTATCGAAGTCGCAGGTAACATCGGTACAATCCGTGATGTGGACGGCGTATTACGTAACGGCGGTGAGTCAGTCGGTTTATATCGTACCGAATTCTTGTTTATGGATCGCAGCGAATTACCGGGCGAAGACGAACAATTTGAAGCCTATAAAGAAATTGTCGAAGCAATGAACGGTAAACAAGTTGTACTGCGTACCATGGATATCGGCGGCGATAAAGAGTTACCGTACCTAAACTTACCGAAAGAAATGAATCCGTTCTTAGGTTGGCGAGCGGTGCGTATCGGTTTAACACGTCGTGAAATCTTAGATACGCAATTACGTGCGGTGTTACGTGCATCGGCATTCGGTAAATTAGCGGTTATGTTCCCGATGATTATCTCGGTTGAAGAAATTCGTGAATTAAAAGCCATCGTTGCGGAATTAAAAGCACAGCTCCGTGCCGAAGGTAAAGCATTCGATGAAAACCTTCAATTAGGTATCATGGTCGAAACGCCGTCTGCTGCAGTCAATGCTCGTCATCTTGCGAAAGAAGCGGATTTCTTCAGTATCGGTACTAACGACTTAACCCAATATACTTTAGCGGTTGATCGCGGTAACGAAATTATTGCACATTTATATAATCCGTTAAGTCCATCGGTATTGAACTTAATCAAACAAGTAATTGACGCTTCACATGCTGAAGGTAAATGGACCGGTATGTGCGGCGAGTTAGCCGGCGATGTTCGTGCGACCGCATTATTATTAGGTATGGGCTTAGACGAATTCAGTATGAGTGCGATTTCCGTTCCTCATGTTAAGAAACTTGCTCGTTCAATCAACTATGCCGATGCGAAAGCATTAGCGGACGAGGCATTAGCTCAACCGACCGCAGCGGATATTGAAAAACTAGTCAATGACTTTTACGCTAAACTGAACTAATTTTCAATAAATGGCATACAAAGACAAGATTCTCGTATAGAATGTACGGGTATTTTGTCTATTATTAAAATAACGGAGATTTCTATGGGCTTTTTCGACAAATTATTCGGATCAAAACAAGCAGCCGCAAAAGAGGTTAAAGTATATTCTCCTCTTTCAGGTGAAATCGTAAACATCGAAGACGTACCGGATGTGGTATTTTCAGAGAAAATCGTAGGCGACGGCGTTGCTATTCGTCCGAATTCAGACACTATTGTTGCGCCGGTAAACGGCACAATCGGTAAAATCTTTGAAACCAATCACGCATTTTCAATCGAATCGGAAGAAGGTGTTGAATTATTCGTTCACTTCGGTATCGATACGGTGGAATTAAAAGGTGAAGGTTTTACCCGCGTGGCACAAGAAGGTCAATCGGTAAAAGTCGGCGAGCCGATTATTAAGTTTGACTTAGAATTACTCGAAGGCAAAGCTAAATCAGTACTGACACCGATAGTCATTTCTAATATGGATGAAATCAGCAATTTAGACAAGAAAGTCGGTCAAGTTGTTGCAGGCGAAAGCGTTGTATTAACCTTAACTAAATAATTGATTTAGTAATATAAGTAAGTGCCACGGTAGTGAAATATCGTGGCATTTTTTTGCTAATTTTATTTATTTATAGCGAAAAAATAAGCAAACGGGTACAATAAACGAAACTTGTGCGTAAAGGGATTCTCTCTTTACGCTTTTATTTTTAACTTATTGATATATTTATTATTTTTTAAAAGATTATGGCGAAATTGCATATTACAACCTGGGGCTGCCAAATGAATGAGTACGACTCATCAAAAATGGCGGATCTTTTAAATTCAACACACGGTTTAGAACTGACTGACAAACCGGAAGAAGCGGACGTATTATTACTTAATACTTGCTCAATCCGAGAAAAAGCACAAGAAAAAGTATTCTCACAACTCGGTCGTTGGAAAAACTGGAAAAAAGATAAACCGGATCTAATTATCGGCGTGGGCGGTTGCGTAGCATCGCAAGAAGGTGAACACATTCGTGATCGTGCACCATTCGTTGATATCGTATTCGGCCCGCAAACATTGCACCGTTTACCGGAAATGATCAACAAAATCCGTGGCGGAGATCGTGCGATTGTCGATATTTCTTTCCCAGAAATTGAAAAATTTGACCGCTTACCGGAACCTCGTGCCGAAGGCCCGACCGCTTTCGTTTCAATTATGGAAGGTTGTAATAAATACTGCTCATTCTGTGTAGTGCCTTATACGCGCGGTGAAGAAGTTTCTCGCCCGGTGGATGACGTATTATTTGAAATCGCACAATTAGCGGAACAAGGCGTACGTGAAGTGAACTTACTTGGTCAGAATGTAAATGCTTACCGCGGCGAAACCTTTGACGGCGGTATTTGTACCTTTGCCGAATTGCTTCGTTTAGTCGCTGCGATTGACGGTATCGACCGTGTACGCTACACCACCAGTCACCCGATTGAATTTACCGATGACATCATTGAAGTTTATCGCGACACGCCTGAATTAGTGAGCTTCTTACACTTACCAATTCAAAGCGGTGCGGATCGCGTATTAACCATGATGAAACGTAACCATACGGCATTAGAATATAAAGCGATCATTCGTAAATTACGTGAAGTTCGTCCGAATATTCAGATCAGTTCGGACTTTATCGTTGGTTTCCCGGGTGAAACGGCGGAAGATTTCGAACAAACAATGAAAGTAATCGAGCAAGTAAACTTCGATATGAGCTTCAGCTTTATCTACTCTGCTCGTCCGGGTACACCGGCAGCTGACTTACCGGATGATATTTCGGAAGAAGAGAAAAAAGAGCGTTTAGCACGTTTACAACAACGTATCAATCACCAAGCTATGCAATTCAGCCGTGCAATGTTAGGCACGGAACAACGTGTATTGGTGGAAGGCCCGTCGAAAAAAGATATTATGGAATTAACCGGTCGTACCGAAAACAACCGAATTGTGAACTTCCAAGGCACACCGGATATGATTGGTAAATTTGTCGATATTAAAATCACCGATGTTTATACCAACTCATTACGCGGCGATGTGGTTCGTACCGAAGACGAAATGGGTTTACGTGTGGTCGAATCGGCGGCAAGCGTGATTGCTCGTACTCGTAAAGAAGACGATCTCGGCGTCGGCAAATATGTTGTGAATTTATAGAAATATCTCGTTGATTTATTAGTGAAGTAAATAAACGAGTTTTATCCATTATAGAATTGTAAATATAAAAAATAGTTACCGATTATTTTTCAAAAATTATCGGTAACTATTTTTATCTATACCATACTTTTATATACGAAAAGCATATTATTTTATTCTTTTCCTTTAAAAATATTTAACCTAATTGATTATCCTTTCTCAATATTAACCCAAGATGCTTTTCAATAATAAAATAAAAATAATTATCATTTTCTATAACTATAAAAAAGCGGTCGGATTTTATAAAAAATCGACCGCTTGTTTATTAAAGTAAAATCAACTTAATTAATCAAACAAATCTCTATTACCATTGGTAACCAAAACTTGCCGCCGCACCGGTATCTCCACGAGTATTACCGTTTACAGAGATTTTCACACCGATATTACCGTTATCCGATAAACGAGAATAACCTACTGCAATTGCGCCTTGATCTTTATAAGTACCTACACCCGCAGAAACCATAGATTTACCAGGCATATTAGCTTGATATAGATTTCCCATTGCCATTGCACCTGCAATACCTGCACGTAAATCTTTGTTTACGCGATCAAGTCTACGGTTAATATTATTGGTAGCACGTTTCAATTGACCTACATTAACTGCATCACTATCGGCTTTACCGTCTGCTAAATTAGTGATTCGAGTAGATTGACCGTTCGCACCGCTTACTTTAAGTGCAGAGCCGTAATTATCTTTTACGGTTTCGATAGTTGCCGTGTTATCGCCTTTACCTACTTTCACCGAATCGAAACTTGGTGTTTTAGATGTTGCAATAGCGATATTTGAACCGTTTTGAGTGATTTCGATATTATTACCCGCTTTCACTTTAACGGTATCTCCCATCTTAACGTTAGATTTGCTTACGGAGCCGTCCACAGTAGTCGTTTCAAGATTCCAACCTTTTGCGACTTCATTTTGTAAGTTCGTCACATTTTGGTTTGTTGCATGTAATTGGGTTCCGTTTACCGCATCCTTGCTGTTTGCGCTAACTTCTCCCGCCGCAACATTAGTAACTTTTTTATCTCCGTTATTTAGACCGTCCGAAGTTAAGCTTACCAGTGAGTCGGCAAAACTTATACCTTTGTCAGAAACTTTAGTATCACCGGCAACCAAACTACCGCTTTCACCTAAATTCACATCTTTATTTAGGCTAACGGTTGCGGTTTTATTTACGGTGGTAACCGAAATATTGCCACTGCCTTCAACTTTTACAGTTTCGGTCGGATTCGGTGCCGGGTTAGGGTTTGGTACCGGGTTAGGATTCGGTGCCGGATTTGGCGCAGGTTGTACGAAATCCTTAAGCGCTTTCACGATAGAATAAATTTGAGAACCGTTAATCGCATCCGTTGAGTTTGCAGTAATATTCCCTGCCGCTACATGAGTAATACGACGTTCTAAACTAGCGATACTTTTATCTTTATCTTTATATTCATCTCTACCTACGGAAACAACAGAGTGCGCCGTTTTACCTGCCCAGTCTGTAGTTACATCCTGATTATCTACTTTGGCTTTCAAGTTTTCTGCGAATTTTGCTTCTTTTACTTTATCGAATGCAGCTTGATCTCCGGTATCGGACTCACTGCCTAAAGCCACGCTATTATCTAACTTAGCGATGGTGTGCGTACCAATCGCAGTAGCGTTATTTCCTTCGGCTAATGCAATACTACCCATTGCAGTAGCATTATTTTGGTGCGCCATTGCTAAATAACCGAATGCCGAAGCAGCTTCACCCGTCGCACTAGAGAAATTCCCGTAAGCCGAAGCGGATGCTTTTTCTGCGTGCGAAAAAGCACCAGTAGCGGTTGTATATAATTCATCGGCTCTTGCCGAGAATCCTGTTGCTGTTGAAAATTCACTGTCAGCTTTTGACATGGCACCGAATGCCGATGAGAATGAACCATTGGCGTGAGCAAACATCCCTATCGCAGTGGAAGCCTTACCTAATGAATATGCTCCCGCACCATAAGCGGCAGAAGCAAAATCTAATGCCTGACTACTTATACCGAATGCAGAAGCGCTACTAGCATAAGCAAATGCATTATTACCATAAGCTGAAGAACCTCGGCCATAAGAGATCGCTTTATGACCATAAGCTGAAGAAGTGCTCCCTACTGCCATTGCAGAGCTACCAAAAGCGGAAGAATGATCTCCTTCTGCCATTGCCGAATCACCAAAAGCAGAGGAAGCGCTACCTTCTGATATTGAGCGACTACCGAAAGCAGAAGAATACCACCCACTTGCTTGAGATGAGTGACCGAATGCAGAGGCTCCTCCAGTAGCATATGAGTTTTCCCCATAAGCTGATGCAGCATTCCATTCAGCGAATGCATTATGGCCGTAAGCGGAAGCCCCTTCACCATTCGCTATAGATAAAGTCCCATAAGCGGAAGCCCCTTTATCATTCGCTATAGATAAAGTCCCATAAGCGGAAGCTCCAATCTCTTTAGCTATAGATGAGAACCCATAAGCCGAACTACTTTCGCTAAGTGCATTCGCATAAGAACCGAAAGCGGATGACTTATCGCCTTCCGCCGTAGATAGATAACCTACCGCTGAAGACTGTTCACCGGCAGCTTTCGCACCGTTACCATAAGCGGAAGAACGGTCACCTTGAGCTACTGCAAGGTGTCCTGTTGCGGTAGCTGATTCGCCTTCGGCAATTGCTAAATGCCCGAATGCGGAAGATGCTAATCCTTGGGCACTAGCTAGATGACCATAAGCCGAAGAGGATTGTCCCAAAGCATGAGAAAATTTACCCACCGCCGTAGAATCTTGTCCTTCAGCCGTAGCATAAGCACCGATAGCGGTCGCAAAGTTATTTAAAGATAAAGAACCAAAACCTAAAGCTGTGGACATTAACCCCTTAGCTTCAGAATCCGTTCCATAAGCTGTAGCACCGGCTAGATTACTTTGAGCTTTCGCATCTCTTTCATTATTCAGCGGATCATAAGGAGCTAAAAGAGTCGGACCAATTCCTTTAGCGGAAGGCAGTGATGTGCCTCTTAAGAAAAAGTTCTTTAAGCTATATTTTACTCCTCGCTCTAGTTGAATAGTTAATTCGCTTATTGGTGTTAGGTCAGCAGGGTACTTAACAGGGCTGTTCTTAACACGGAATGGCTCTCCCTCATCATATGCATCAATTATACTACTTACTCTTTCACCTATCTGCTGACCTTCAAGTACCTTATCTTGTTCTTGCGACTGTAAAACACCACCGCCTTCTGTAAACCACTGAGCTTCTCTTGGGTAATTTTTCGCATCTTCTTTTAACTCTTCTACCCTTTCATCACTGAGACCAAATTGTATATACATACTATCACCGGGTTTAGATAACTTTCCCCAGCTTACAACGTTATTTTCTGCATGAACCGGCATAGATAAAACAGCCATACCTACAAAACTAGAGCCGGCTATTTTTGATATATTATTAATCTTCATAAAAAAATCACTCTTAAAAATAATTAATATAAATTACATAATTAAGCCTTAATATCACTGTAATTTAATAAATAAAAACGCTTATTATTTAGTTGAAGTTATAATCTTTAGAAACTCCGAATTGATTATAATCAATATATTAGTATGAAAAAAGCGTTTATTCTTGAATTTACAATTTAGTTGTGACAGATAAAAAAGCATTTATATTTAAAAATATTTATATTTAAAAGCATTTATAAAAATCCAAAATATATATTTTGAGAAATTTTATAAAAATTCGACCGCTTTGATCTATAATAGGATTAACTGTATAAACGAACATTAATTAAATACGAGGCGGTAATGGATTTTTCTTTATTATTAGACGGTTTAAATGATAAGCAGCGAGAGGCTGTCGCTGCGCCGTTGGGCAATTATTTAGTATTGGCGGGAGCCGGTTCCGGTAAAACACGGGTACTGACCCATCGTATTGCATGGTTAATCGGTGTAGAAAACGTACCGGAATCGAATATTCTAGCGGTCACCTTTACCAATAAAGCGGCAGCGGAAATGCGTCATCGTATCGAACATACCCTTTCTTCCAGCAGCCATCACCGCCTGTTCGGTATGTGGGTCGGTACATTCCACAGCATTGCTAACCGCTTATTACGTTCGCATTATCTTGATGCCAATCTGCCGCAAGATTTCCAAATTATGGATAGCGAAGATCAGCAACGTTTACTGAAACGCTTGTTAAAGCTGCACAATATTGATGAAAAACATTTCCCGCCGAAACACGTGGCGTGGTATATCAGTGCGCAAAAAGATAAAGGAAAACGCCCAAAAGATATTGATCATCATAACGATCCGAACGAGAAGAAATTAGTTCAAATCTACCAAATCTATCAAGATGCCTGTGATCGTGCCGGTTTGCTAGATTTTGCTGAATTATTGATTCGAGCTTATGAACTTTTCCGAGACAAACCGCCGATTTTGCAACGCTACCAACAACGTTTTCAGCAGATTTTGATCGATGAGTTCCAAGATACCAACAATATTCAATACGACTTAATCCGTCTGCTTGCCGGTAAAACCGGTAACGTGATGATTGTCGGCGATGACGACCAATCGATTTACGGCTGGCGTGGTGCGCAGGTTGAAAATATTCAGCGTTTCTTAAATGACTACCAAAAAGCGGAAACTATTCGTCTTGAGCAAAATTACCGTTCAACCGGGCATATTCTTGCCACTGCTAACGAATTGATTTCCAATAACGAAGACCGCTTGGGTAAGAATTTATGGACCGATCAAGGCGATGGCGATCCGGTTGAAATTTATTGTGCTTTCAACGAATTGGACGAAGCTCGTTTTGTTGCTTCACAAATCAAACAATGGAAAGAAGACGAAGGCAGCCTAAACGAATGTGCGGTGTTATATCGTAGTAACAGCCAATCTCGTGTGATTGAAGAAGCATTGATTCAAGCTAATATTCCTTACCGTATTTACGGCGGTATGCGTTTCTTCGAACGCCAAGAAATCAAAGATGCGCTGGCATATTTACGCTTGATTGCTAATCGCCAAGATGATGCGGCATTTGAACGAGTGATTAACACACCGCCAAGAGGAATTGGCGAACGCACGTTAGATACGATTCGTCAAATTACCCGTAATCGCCAAATAACCTTATGGCAGGCGATTCAAGTGGCAGTACAGGAAGAACAACTGTCCGGCAGAGCCGCTTCCGCCTTACTGCGTTTTGTCGAATTGATTAATGCACTCGAACAAGAAACCGAACAAATGCCACTGTTTGAACAAACCGATTTTGTAATAAAAAAATCCGGTTTATACGAAATGTATAAACAAGAAAAAGGGGAAAAAGGCGAAGTTCGTATCGAGAACTTAGAAGAGTTGGTCACCGCTACCAAGCAATTCAGCAAGCCTGATGAAGCGGAAGAAATGTCGGATCTCACCGCATTTTTAACTCACGCCTCATTAGAAGCCGGCGAAGCGCAAGCCTCCCCGCATCAGGATTATGTCGAACTAATGACGTTACATTCGGCAAAAGGTTTAGAGTTCCCCCGTGTATTTATGGTGGGTGTGGAAGAAGGAATTTTCCCGAGCGGAATGAGTTTTGACGAAGGCAGACTACAAGAAGAGCGCCGTTTGGCTTACGTCGGCATTACCCGAGCGAAGAAAAAATTGACGATTAGTTATGCCGAACTTAGACGTTTATACGGCAAAGAAGAGCGTCATATCGCCTCTCGTTTTATTGCCGAGTTGCCTGAACAACATATTCGAGAAGTGCGTTTGAGAGGCTCCATCAATCGTGCGGCAAGTTTTGCCCAAAGCACACCTTTTGCAAAAAATTCGGCAAAAACGACCGCTTCTTGTTTAGAAGACAATAGCTGGAAAATGGGGCAAAAAGTACAGCACGCTAAATTCGGACAAGGCACGATTATCAATGTAGAAGGCAGCGGCGAAGCGACCCGTTTACAAATCGCTTTTGCCGGTAACGGCATTAAGTGGTTGATTGCTAAAATGGCAAATTTAACGAAAATTTAGACCGCTTGGTGTAGGTATAAATATCGGCATATATGATTTATTGCATATATGCCTTTTTCCTATTTAATGAAAAATATCTCCTCTATCTCTTATATACCTAATTCAGGCTATTTTATGAGTATTGTGATCCTGATCAACTTAGCCGAATTGAAAGTATAGTCTAATCTCTATAATGATCATCATACCTTGTATTTAGGGAGATAAATTATGTGTTCGACTTGCGGATGCGGCAGCGCTCAGGTAAAAATCGGAGAATTACCGCATACTCATTATAATGACGGAGAACTTCCCTCAAAATCCCAACCTTCCCATTCTTTCGCCATAAGAGGCGTTGCCGAAGTGCAAAAATCGAATACGGCAAATGTTCAAACTCGATTACTCAAAATTGAACAAGACGTATTAGGCGAAAATAATCAATATGCGCGTTTAAATCATGATTTCTTTAAACAAAACAAGATATTGGCATTAAATTTAGTTTCTAGCCCAGGCTCCGGTAAAACCACATTACTTGCCTCAACACTCACTTATTTAAAAGAACATAAACAATGTTATGTGATTGAAGGTGATCAGCAAACTGAAAACGATGCAAACCGAATCAGAGCGACGGGAGTGACCGCCTTACAAATTAATACCGGTAAAGGCTGTCACTTGGATGCGAAAATGGTGTTAGAAGCGTTAGCGAAATTACAACCGAATCCAAACAGTACCGTGTTTATCGAAAATGTCGGGAATCTAGTATGCCCCGCCGAATTTGATTTAGGCGAGTTTGCGAAAGTGGCTATTCTCTCGGTAACGGAAGGAGAAGATAAGCCGCTAAAATATCCGCATATGTTTATGGCGGCAAAACTGATGATTATCAATAAAATAGATCTCTTACCTTACCTCAACTTCGATTTGGAAAAATGTATTGCCTATGCAAAACAAGTGAATCCGAATATTCAAATCTTTTGTCTTTCAGCCACGTCCGGCGAAGGGATGAAAGCGTGGTTGGAATGGTTGGAAAACCAAATGGCTTAAGGAATCAGAAAATGCAATTCGTCGATGAGTTTAGAGATCCTGTTTTGGCAGGTAAATTGATCACGCACTTACAGCAATTAATGCAAAAGTTGCCGCAATTCAGTAAAAAACGACCGCTTTATTTGATGGAAGTATGCGGCGGTCATACCCATACGATTTTTAAGTTCGGTTTAGACCGCATTTTACCGGAAAGCATCGAATTTATTCACGGTCCCGGCTGTCCGGTATGCGTACTGCCGATGGGCAGAATAGATGTATGTATTGAAATCGCTCGTCGCCCCGAGGTCATTTTTTGTACCTTCGGTGATGCGATGAGAGTAAAAGGCAAACTAGGCTCTTTATTGGATGCTAAAGGACAGGGTGCCGATATTCGTATCGTCTATTCTCCCTTGGATGCACTCAATATTGCCCGGCAAAATCCGGATAAAAAAGTGGTTTTCTTTTCTCTCGGATTTGAAACGACAATGCCAAGTACGGCGGTAACCCTACAACAAGCCAAAAAGCAACAGGTAAATAACTTCTTTATTGTTTGCCAAAACATTACGATTATTCCTACATTACGAGAATTATTACGACAAGAGCAAGTATTAATCGACGGCTTTATCGCACCGGGTCACGTCAGTATGATTATCGGCACCGCTCCCTATCAACCGCTTGCCGAGCAATATCATAAACCGTTTGTGGTTACCGGCTTTGAGCCTTTAGATTTATTACAAGCGATTGTGATGCTAGTCGAACAATTCGTCGAGAATCGTTGTGAAGTTGAAAATCAATACAAGCGGATTGTTCAATCCAACGGTAATCTAATCGCACAGCAGGCAATGCAAGAAGTCTTTCAATTGAAAAAAAGTAGCGAATGGCGAGGATTAGGCGAAATTGCGGAATCAGGGGTTGAGCTTACCGAGCAGTATGCGCAATTCGATGCCGAGAAATATTTTAATACGCAGGTACATGCCGTTGCGGATGATCCTCTCGCTCGCTGCGGAGATGTCTTAACAGGAAAATGTAAACCGAGTGATTGTCCTTTATTCGGGCAAAAATGTAACCCGGATAGTGCCTATGGTGCATTAATGGTTTCTTCTGAGGGGGCGTGTTCGGCTTACTATCAATATCGGAGAGAAATATAATATGAGCGATATTATTACGATGTCCCATGGAAACGGCGGACTATTAATGCAAAAATTAATTCAAGAATATTTTATGGACGCATTTAATAATCCTCTGCTTTCACAGGCTGAAGATCAAGCTCGCTTACCTTTAACCGCTTTAACATCACAAGGCGACCAACTCGCTTTTAGTACCGATAGCTTTGTCATAGATCCTATTTTTTTCCCCGGTGGGAATATCGGTAAATTAGCGGTATGCGGTACGGTAAACGATGTTGTGGTAAGCGGTGCCGTTCCCCTTTATCTTTCATGCGGTTTTATTTTAGAAGAAGGCTTCCCGCTTGAACAGCTAAAGCAAGTGATTAGCGAAATGGCAAATTGCGCTAAAAAAGCAGGTATTCAAATTGTTACCGGAGATACTAAAGTGGTACCGAAAGGAGCGGCGGATAAAATTTTCATTAATACCAGCGGTATCGGTATCATTCCTGCTCAAATCCAATGGGGAATGCATCAAATTAAAACGGGCGATAAAATTATTGTAAGCGGCACATTAGGCGATCACGGCGCAACTATTCTGAATTTACGAGAGAAACTCGGTATCCAGACGGATCTGATTAGCGATTGTAATGTCCTAACGCCGTTAGTCGATTTACTACGCCCGATAGAAGGAATTAAAACCCTTAGAGATGCAACCAGAGGCGGCGTAAATGCGGTATTACACGAATTTTCACAAAGCAGCGGACTCGGTATGCAAATTTACCAAGATGCGTTACCTATTCGTACTGAGGTAAGGGGGATATGTGAACTGTTAGGCTTGGAAGCGATAAACTTTGCTAATGAAGGAAAACTCATCGTTATTACAAGTGCCGAAGCGGCACAAGCTGCGTTATCCGCTCTCCAGACTCATCCTCTCGGAAAAGATGCTGCAATCATAGGCGAAGTTATTTCCGATAAAAAAGTTCGCTTAATCGGATCTTTCGGACAAAGTCGTTTATTAGATCTACCGACTATCGAACCTCTACCGCGTATTTGCTAAGTATAAAAAATCCGTAATATTACGTGGTGATTGAACAAACAGTATTTATAAGGGCGAATATAACTCGCCCTTATTTATATGAATATTAATAATAACTTGCGATAACTGCCTGCCCGAGAGCTATTCCGCCGTCTCCCATGGGAAATTCATGCCCAGTCAATAGCTTAAAATCGGATAACATTGATTTAATTAAATAACGCAGTAATCGGTTATGCCACACACCTCCGGACAATACGATAGTTTTAATATGATATTTATCCGCTTGTAAACGTGCTAGGTTCGCTAATCCTTGTGCTAACGAATAATGAAAAATCCAAGCTTTTTCTGCCGAAGAAGCCTCCAAAGCCAACCAATCCGACCAAAAATCCGCTAAATTTAATTGATTATGTTCATTTAAAGAGATTGTGATACCGTTACGTGAAGTTTTTCCCGTTTGAGCATACTGCCAAGCCATATTTTCCAATTTACAAGCCGCCTCTCCTTCCCAAGTTATCTGATCAGCGACAATACCCAATGCACAGGCTGCCGCATCAAATAAACGACCTGCTGAAGAAATCAGTGGCGCATTAATTTTAGCCTCAACCGCTCTAACCAAAGGTTGCCAATTTTTATCTTTAATAATCTGCCGAACTTGTGCATTATTTTGCCAGTTATCGACAAAAGCTAAACAATGCGCAAGAAAACTACGCCAAGGTTGTTTAGCGGCAATATCCCCGCCAATCAAAGCAACTTGAGGCAACCCGCCTAAATATTTGCAACGATTTTTAGAAACTAATAAGCATTCTCCGCCCCATAATTGGGCATTTTCTCCCATTCCGATACCGTCTAAGGCTAAACCGATAACCTGTTCTTCCAAACAATTATGTTCGGCTAATACGCTAACAATATGAGCATGATGATGCAGTACTTCGACTAACGGAACATTATATTTTTCGGATAAGGTTTTACCCAACTGATGCGTAAAATAGCCTTGATGTGCATCAACAGCTATCAAATCAGGAGTAAATTGATAAATTTGTTCAAATAATACAATATTATCAATTAATTGCTGTTGTATTTGTTCATTCTGCATATCACCCAAATGTTGAGTAATCACTGCATTTTCCTTACGTAATAAGCAAAACGTATTTTTTAAATCCGCTCCTAATGCCAAAATATTTTTATCATTATTAATAGATAAGGCGGTTTCGTTCGGCACATAGCCGCGTGCTCTGCGTAACGTTTCTTTGCCGTCAAACGATACCCTAACAAGAGAATCATCGGTTCGTTGTACTATATCTCGATTATGCAGTAACCAGTAATCCGCTAAATCCGCTAACGAGTCGAGAGCATCTCGATTATCCAGCGCGGGAGGTAACCCGCTACGATTTCCGCTAGTCATAATCAAAGGCATATTCGCTTCATGCATAAGCAAATGCTGTAACGGATTGCTAGGTAACATAACGCCGATTTCAGCTAAATCTGGAGCGACTAAATCGTGTACTCCGCGCACTTTATGCTTCGCTAATAACACTATCGGTGCCGCACTACTTTGTAATAATAAACGTTCTTCTTCGGCTAATTCCGTTAGCCAATCAAGATTAGGTACCATTACCGCAAAAGGTTTGCTAGGTCTGACCTTTCTATGACGTAATAAATCTATCGTTTTCGCTTGAGTAGCATCACAAGCCAAATGAAATCCGCCTAATCCTTTAACTGCAACAATGTAGCCTTGGCGTAATTTATCGGCTGCGGCTAAAATTGCCGGATAATTTTGCGCTATTTGCTCCGTTTTATTGCAAAGCATGATGTGAGGTCCGCATTCGGGACAAGCATTAGGTTGTGCGTGGAATCTTCTGTCCGCCGGATCTTTATATTCTCGTTTGCAAGTATCGCAAAACTTAAAATCACGCATCGAGGTATTTTGGCGATCGTAGGGAATCGCTCGAATAATCGTAAAACGAGGTCCGCAATGAGTACAGTTGGTAAAAGGATAATGGAAGCGACGGTTATTCTCATCGAATATTTCATTCAAGCAAGCAGGACAAGTTGCCGCATCCGGAATTACTTGAGTATCCATTTGACTGTTTTCACTTTCACGAATTAAAAATAAATTCGCATCAATAATGGAATCCCATTCGCTATGCTTAATTTGTAATGAGGTAATCTGCGCTAACGGCGGAAGTTTATTTTGTAAAGCATATAAAAAGGCATTGAACTTCTCTGAAGTTTTTTCTTTTTCATCAGCTAAAATTCTAATCAAAACACCCTGTCCGTCATTATTTACATCGCCGGATAACTGATATTCGTTTGCCAACTGCCATACAAACGGACGAAAACCGACACCTTGTACTTTTCCTTTTACTCTAATTTCAAGGCCGCTATATACCATATTCCTCATTACTATTTTCCTCACTTTAAATAATATTATTTTAATCATTTTAGCAGCGGTAAATTAATACTCCCGATTTAAGAAAACAATGATTCTCATCAATAAATAGTATGCTTAATGCCAGCTACCTATTTAGGTGTAATTTCTGAAAAAACCTTAATTTTTATGAGATAAATCAAATTTATCGCATATTAAAGAGCCTATGATCAGCCCATATATAAAATGTGTATTTAGGAGTGAAATATGCAACGATATGATGACCTGTTTTCTGCTCTTACCGATGTTTCTCGTCGGGATTTTATGAAATTATGTACCGCCTTAGCAGCTACAATGGGGTTAAATGCTAAAGCAAGCGCAGAAATGACTAATGCCTTAACAAACCCGCAACGTCCTCCGGTAATTTGGATTGGTGCACAAGAATGTACCGGTTGTACGGAATCCCTATTACGAGCAACCCATCCTACGGTAGAAAATCTCGTGTTGGATTTAATTTCTCTTGAATACCATGAAGTGCTATCAGCAGCTTTCGGTGAACAAGCGGAAGATAACAAACATAATGCAATGCATAAATATAAAGGTCAGTATATTTTAGTCGTGGACGGTTCGATTCCGGTTAAAGATGACGGCATATACTGTATGATTGCGGGCAAACCCGTTTTAGAACATATTAAAGAAGCCGCTAAAGATGCAATGGCAATCATTGCTATCGGTTCATGCGCTGCGTGGGGCGGCGTTCCTTCCAGCGGTAATAATCCGACCGGTGCAAGCAGTTTATCGGATATCCTACTGGGTATGCCGATTATTAATATCCCCGGCTGTCCTCCTAATCCTCATAATTTCTTGGCAACCGTCGCCTATATTATTACCTATAAAAAATTACCGAATATGGACAAACTTAATCGTCCGCTATTCGCTTACGACAGACTTATTCATGAAAACTGTTATAGAAGACCGCACTTTGATGCGGGAAGATTTGCTCGTGAATACGGTGATGAGGGACACAGACAAGGTTGGTGTTTATATCATTTAGGTTGTAAAGGGCCTGAAACTTACGGTAACTGTTCAACCCTTGAGTTTTGTGATGTCGGCGGTAATAACTGGCCGGTCGGTATAGGCCATCCTTGCTATGGCTGTAATGAACAGGGTGTCGGATTTACCAAAGGTATTTTCCAATTAGCTACGGTGGAGAATCCGACTCCAAGAGTGGATAAACCTAGCGTAAACATCACTGAGGGAGGTTCTGCCTCTAAAACTGTTATCGGTTTACTCGGCGGAGCCGCCGGCGTACTTACCGGGGTAAGTGTAATGACATTACGTAGTTTGAGTATCCAACACAAAGCCCAACAGCAAGCCTCAAATAATTCTCGGGAACAATATCATGAATAGACGTAAGTTTCTAAAAGTGGGTATCGGCGGCGGATTAGCCTCCGGTCTTACGCCGAACGTCGCTAACGCCCAAGCGGAAAATCGCCCTCGGATACCGACCGCCGTCGGTATGTTATATGACTCCACACTCTGTGTCGGTTGCCAAGCTTGTGTCGCCGAATGTCAAAATTTAAATAAAACGGCGATTAATCCTGTGGGAGAGCAAACTTGGTCGAATAACGATAAATTATCGCCTTTTACTCGTAACATTATTCAAGTTTGGTCAAATGGGGAAGGTAAATATAAAGATCAGGTTGATAACGGTTACGCTTACATTAAAAAGCAATGCATGCACTGTGTTGAACCCAATTGCGTAACGGCTTGTCCGGTACAAGCGCTTACGAAAGATTCAAAAACCGGTATCGTCAATTATGATCCGGATATTTGTACCGGTTGTCGTTATTGTATGGTCGCTTGTCCGTTTAACGTACCTAAATACGATTATAACAATCCGTTCGGCGAAATCAGTAAATGTGAACTGTGTAACCAAAAAGGATTGGAGCGTATTGATAAAGGCGAAAATCCGGGTTGCTGTCAAGTTTGTCCGACCGGCGCAATTATTTACGGTAGTTATAATGACTTATTGGCCGAAGCCAAACGTCGCTTAACTTTACTCAGAGGCACAGAGTACGATTATCCTCGTCAAACGGTGGATAGCAAAGATACTTATAAAGCTAAAGTTCCTTTATATCAGCAACATATTTACGGAGAAACCGAAGGCGGTGGTACGCAAGTGCTGGTACTTAGCGGTGTTCCGCATGAAAATTTAGACTTACCTCCGTTGGATGAATTAGCGACAGGTACACGAGCGGCTCATTTACAGCATACTTTGTATAAAGGCATGATACTACCGTTAGTTGCTTTAGCAGGACTAACGGCAATGACCTATAGAAGTTTACATGCGGACAAAATAGAAGCTAAAAAACAAGAATGGAAATTAGCTCGTGAACAAATGAAAGTAGAAGAAGATAAGGAGGATCACCATGGCTAAAGCTCGTCCTCTCGGCGGTCGTTTAATATCAATTCCCGTATTAGTATTTGCACCGCTTGCTGCTATTTGTGCGTTATTAATTTTACGCCGTCTGATTTTTGGTATCGGTTCCGTTACCGAACTGAACGGCGGTTATCCTTGGGGGCTATGGATTGGTTTTGACTTATTGGTCGGAACGGGTCTAGCTTGCGGAGGCTGGGCATTAGCGTGGACGGTATATGTTTTTAATAAAGGAAAATATCATCCTTTAGTACGACCTGCATTGTTAGCCAGTTTATTCGGATATACCCTAGGCGGATTATCCATCACTATCGATATGGGACGTTATTGGCATCTACCTTATTTTTTCATGCCCGGACAATTTAATACCTCTTCCGTATTATTTGAAACAGCGGCATGTATGACCGTTTATATCTGTGTTGTAACCTTAGAATTTGCACCGGTTATTTTAGGTTATTTCGGTTTGAAAAAATGGTTTGATAAGCTCAATAAAATCATGTTCTTCCTCGTTGCGTTAGGTGCTTTATTACCGATGATGCACCAATCCTCAATGGGTTCTCTGATGATTGTTGCAGGTCATAAAGTACACCCGGTATGGCAAAGCTATGAAATGTTACCGATCTTTTCGTTATTTACGGCATTTATTATGGGATTTTCCATTATCATTTTTGAAGGTTCATTAGTAAAAGCGGGATTAGCGGGTAAAGCACCGGATGAAAGACACTTATTTACACGTTTAGCCAGAGTGGCGGCAATCCTCATCGGATTATTTATCGTCGTTCGTTTCGGAGAATTAATTTATAACGATAAATTACATTATGTCTTACAAGGCGATTTCTATTCATTAATGTTTTGGTTAGAAGTAGGTTTACTGTCTTTACCTATTTTCACACTCTTCTTAGGCGACAAATTTTCCGATAGCCGTTGGTTGTTTATCTCGGCCCTTTGTATGATCGGCGGTTCTGCATTATGGCGTATGAATTATTCCATCATTATGTTTGATCCGGGCATGGGCTACGATTACTTCCCGTCGGCACCGGAACTATTAATTTCAATCGGGTTTATTTCTATTGAAATTTGCGCCTACATATTAATTGTTCGATTATTCCCTGTATTACCAGTTATCCAAGAAGCACATCAAGAAAATAATATCCAATCCGGAGTGAGAGTATGACAACTAAACAACGTATTACTATTGATCCGGTGACTCGTATTGAAGGTCACCTACGTATCGATTGTGAAATTGAAGACGGCAAAGTAACCAATGCTTGGTCGTCAGGTACCATGTGGCGAGGCATGGAAAATATTATTCAGGGTAAAGACCCTCGTGATGCTTGGATGATAATGCAACGAATTTGCGGCGTTTGTACGACGGTACACGCTATTGTTAGTGTTAGAGCCGTAGAAGACGCTATCGGAGCTAAAGTACCGTTAAATGCGCAATATATTCGTAATATGATTTTAGCCGCACATACGATGCATGACCATATCGTACATTTTTATCAACTTTCCGCAATGGACTGGGTGGATATTACTTCTGCTCTAAAAGCCGATCCTGAAAAAGCGGAAGCGATGCTGAAAGGTGTTTCAACTTGGTCGCTAAACAGTGCGAATGAATTCCGTAACGTACAAAATAAATTAAAAGCGTTAGTTGCGAGCGGGCAATTAGGTATTTTTGCCAACGGATATTTCGGTCATCCGGCAATGAAATTACCGCCGGAAGTAAACTTAATTGCGGTCGCCCACTATTTACAAGCGTTAGAATGCCAGCGTGACGCTAACCGTATCGTAGCGTTATTAGGTAGTAAAACGCCTCATATTCAAAACTTAGCAATAGGCGGTGTCGCTAATCCGATTAACTTAGACGCTCAATCCGTACTCAACTTAGAACGTTTAATGTTCGTTAAAAGTTGTATAGATAAATTAAACGATTTCGTGAACCAAGTTTATAAAATCGATACCGCAGTTATTGCCGCACATTATCCGGAATGGCTACAGTTAGGTAAAACATCACGTAATTACTTATCCGTACCGGAATATCCTTTAAATGAAGACAATACTAAATTTGTACTTTCCGGCGGTTATATTGAAAACGGAGACTTATCTTCTTTCCGTAATATCGCCGATTATAAAGACGAATTCCTATTGAAAGGTATTAAAGAAAGCGGAAAACATGCATGGTATGAAGATGATGAGGCTTTAGAACCGTGGGCTGGTTTAACTCGTCCTAAATATACCGGTTGGCAAGAAGACGGGAAATATTCTTGGGTAAAAGCACCTTCTTTTTATAATAAAGTCGTTGAAGTCGGACCGTTAGCTTATCTAATGTGCGGATTAGCAACCGAAAATAAATTAACCGTAAAACACTTCAATGAAGTGAAAAACTTATATAAAACACTTACGCAAAACGAATTATCCGTTGATGATTTACATTCTACATTAGGACGTATCATCGGACGTACCGTGCATTGTTGTACTCTTAACGATCTACTTGTTCAACAATGGCAATTATTGATAGAGAATATCGGTAGGGGTGATACCGATGCTTACTTAAAAGCGGAAATTCCACCGACAGGCGAATTTAAAGGTGTTGGCTTTAGTGAGGTACCTAGAGGAATGTTATCTCACTGGATTGTAATCAAAGACGGTAAAATTGCTAATTACCAAGCCGTAGTACCATCCACTTGGAATTCCGGTCCGAGAAACCAAGATGATGAAATGGGTCCTTATGAACTCTCTTTAATCGGCACGCCTGTCGCCGATCCGAAGAAACCTTTAGAAATTGTTCGTACGATTCACTCGTTTGACCCTTGTATGTCTTGTGCCGTACATGTCGTTAATACCGAAACCGACGAAGTAACCGAAGTTAAGGTACTATAATGAAGCCATTAATTTTAGGTATCGGAAATATTTTACTAAGTGACGAAGGCATAGGTGTCAGAGTTGCTCAAGAACTGGAAAAAAAGCCGGAACTTGCAGCATTCTTAGATATTATTGATGGCGGTACATGTGGAATGGAACTTCTTGATTGTATCGCCAATCGTAAATACCTAATTATTATAGATGCGGTACTTGCCAATAAAAATGCTGGAGAAATTATTGTGTTGCACAATGAAAAAATTCCGACATTTTTTTCACGTAAAATTTCACCGCATCAGCTTGGTATCTGCGATGTATTATCGGCATTGACCTTAACGGAAGAACTTCCTGAACATATATGCCTAATCGGCATCCAACCGGAATCATTGGAATCGGGGATCGGACTAAGTAAAACAATAGAAAATGCGTTTCCGTCCATTTTTCATTGTTTAGCTCAGCAACTGGAAGTTTACGGATTCAATGATCCATTATTACTTCGGGAGCTGGAAAATGTATAGACACCAAAATACATCAAGCGAAAGTGCCTTATCCGAGGTAGTAGGATTTAATCGCAATCCTGCAGAATTATTCCGCAAGGAGATGGAACAAATATCTGCAAATATGCAAGATCTGCCGTTTTATCGGCATGATATTCCATGTTTTACGCCTAACTTTATATTATACGAAGGGCAATGGATAGGTACTGTCTTAACACCTTGGATGATAAGTATCATTGTCATTCCGGGGCCGGAACAATTATGGGAAGGAAGGACAGTTGGGGATAAGCTAGGCTTACAATTACCCTATAAAACAATGACATTTACCGTAAGTAGTATCAACTCGATACCGCAATATCTAAGTTGTTCATTATTATCTCCGATTGATCCGAGTTTAACACCGGAACAAGCGGTTCAATTAACGAAAGATTGTCTAACTATGTTACTATCGTTACCTATAAAACAGCAGGTACCTGATATAGGTAAACGTAATATTTTTAGTGCCATGTTAAAATAAATCTAGATCAGAAGAATAGGAAAATTATTATGTGTTTAGGCGTACCGGGAAAAATTGTCAAAATTGGGCAAAGTGCGTTCGAACTTGCTACAGTCGATGTTTGCGGTGTACAAAGAGAGGTTAATATCACTTTAGTTTGTGATAACGATCCGAAAATGTTATTAGGAAAATGGGTTCTACTCCATGTCGGTTTTGCTATGAGTATCATGGATGAAAAAGAAGCTAAAAATACTTTAGATGCCTTACTATCCATAAATCAGTTAGAGCAGGAGTTAAATGATTTCGAAGGATTAAGACCCGTAGCACTTAATTAAATAATTTGAGTAAACAGAACTAAAGCCGAATAAAATACTTACTATTTTATTCGGCTTAGCTATTATGTAAGAATGAAAGTATTATTACTTTACCGCAAGTTCTTTTATTTTTAATTCGCTGCCTTGCTGAATATGCAGATCTTGAGAACCGCAATGAGGACATATTGTTTGTGCCACGGCTAACTCCACCGATTGACTACAGCCCCAACACCAAGCTTTTGCAGGTATATCAATAAAATGTAATTGACATCCTTCCGCAATCGTATCCCTGCATATCGTATTAAAACAAAACTCCAATGAAGATTTTTCTACACAAGATAAAGCCCCGATTTCAAGCCATAAATCGGTTACCTGATTTACATTTTGAGACTCGCATTCTTTTTCAATTATTTGAAGAATGCTTTGGCATAAAGACATCTCGTGCATAATTATTTCCTTACTTTATTACATTAAAAACATCATTAAAAAACGATATAAACAGCTTAATTATAATATAAATAAGTTAATAGATAGATACTTAAGATAGGTGAATTAATTGATTTAAATATAGAATGGAGCGGGAAACGAGGCTCGAACTCGCGACCCCGACCTTGGCAAGGTCGTGCTCTACCAACTGAGCTATTCCCGCATTGAGATTATTTTAATTTAAAATAATTTGGAAGTTTATTATCGAATGGTGCCCGAGGCCAGACTTGAACTGGCACGCCCCGAAAGGCGAGGGATTTTAAATCCCTTGCGTCTACCGATTCCGCCACTCGGGCTTCGATAATTAATTTTATTTTAAGCTTTAAAATGGTGCCCGAGGCCAGACTTGAACTGGCACGCCCCGAAAGGCGAGGGATTTTAAATCCCTTGCGTCTACCGATTCCGCCACTCGGGCACAACCGTTTTAAATCTTAAAATGGAGCGGGAAACGAGGCTCGAACTCGCGACCCCGACCTTGGCAAGGTCGTGCTCTACCAACTGAGCTATTCCCGCATAATTTAAATTTTGTCATTCTAAAATGGTGCCCGAGGCCAGACTTGAACTGGCACGCCCCGAAAGGCGAGGGATTTTAAATCCCTTGCGTCTACCGATTCCGCCACTCGGGCTCATCTTAAAATGGAGCGGGAAACGAGGCTCGAACTCGCGACCCCGACCTTGGCAAGGTCGTGCTCTACCAACTGAGCTATTCCCGCAATAAAAACGCTACGTTATTTCGTAGCGATTTATGTGCCGTATTTTAGGGATTTTTGAAAAGTTGTCAAACACAAATTTCAAAAAAAGTTTCGTTAGGCGAAAATTCAATCCATTTGACGATTTTTTGCTAGAAATCCGTTTCTTATTCCAAAAAGAAATAAAGAAAATAGAATAGTTATTGGAATCTACCATTTGATTTTCCTAATAATAATTACACTTTATATTTATCAGGAGATCTTATGTTAATTTCAGGTCTATTTTGTGGCTTATTGCTTGGTTTTGTTATGCAACGCGGGCGATTTTGTATTACCGGTGCATTCCGAGATTTATATGTCACTAAAAGTAAGAAAATGTTTATCGCATTACTTATTGCGATTAGCGTTCAATCCGTCGGGTTCTTTATCCTAAGAGAAGCTGGCTTTATTAACTTCCAACCGGCTGAAAACTTCGCACCTGTTGCAGTTATAAGCGGAGCTTTCCTCTTTGGTATTGGGATCATTCTCGCCGGCGGCTGTGCAACCGGAACATGGTATCGGGCAGGTGAAGGATTAGTCGGTAGCTGGGTTGCATTAGCTACTTATATGTTATTTAGTGCAATGCTTAGAACCGGCCCGTTAGGCTCATTTAACAATGAGTTACGCAGTATCAATATCGAACATAAAACCATTTATGAAAGTTTCGGTATTTCACCTTGGATTTTAGTTGTTCTGCTTATCGGTATCACCGGATTTGCCGTTTTTCAGCAGCTACGTAAACCCAAAGCTAAAATCGCTACACTCAAACCGAAAAAAACAGGTCTAGCACACATTTTATTCGAAAAACGTTGGGATCCGTTTATTACGGCAATAATCATCGGCATTATTGCGATTTGCGCTTGGGTATTTAGTATACCGACAGGGCGTGAATTCGGTTTAGGCATTACCGGTCCTTCTGCAAATTTATTGCAATTTTTAGTCACCGGCGAAACTAAATTTATTAACTGGGGCGTATTACTGGTGTTAGGTATTTTACTTGGCTCTTTTATTGCGGCGAAAGGCGCAAATGAATTCAGAGTGAGAGTACCGGACAGCAAAACCGTTATCTACAGTGCAACAGGCGGTGTATTGATGGGAATCGGTGCCACACTTGCCGGAGGCTGTTCTATCGGTAACGGCTTAGTAGAAACCTCATTTTTCTCATGGCAAGGTTGGGTATCGCTCCCTGTGATGATTTTAGGTACTTGGGTTGCCGCTTACTTCACAATTATTAAACCGCGTACAAACGCATAAACCATACACATACATAAGGAATCACATATGCAAGTAAAATTAGAAACATCCGGCTTAGTCTGTCCTTTCCCGCTTGTAGAAGCTAAAGAGGCAATGGCAAAACTAAATAAAGGCGATGAACTGATTATCGAATTTGACTGTACTCAAGCGACTGAAGCCATCCCGAACTGGGCGGCGGAAGAAGGCTATGATGTGACTGACTTCGAGCAAATTGATGATGCTAAGTGGACGATTACCGTCGTGAAATAATAAAGACAAGCGGTGAAATTTTGCTAAAAATTTGCAAATTTTCACCGCTTTCCCTTAATGAATTAAACCAATTTTTCAATCAACGTTGAAACAAATTCCAATCGTTCCGCATTACTTTCAAGCGGTAAATTAAAGCGGAATTTTTGCGCCCCTTCGAATTTATAGACATTCTTATTTGATTGAATCAGTTGTAAGAACTTCATTGGGTCAGGTTGTGCGGTCGGTTTAAATTCCAAATAGCCGCCGTTAATCCCTGCATCGACTTTCTTCAAACCAAGCGGTGTTGCCAAATGACGAAGCTGAGTAATTTGGAACAGATTCTTCGTTGCTTCCGGCAATAATCCGAAGCGGTCAATCAATTCCACTTTCAGATCTTTCAATGCTTCGACATTTTCCGCGGAAGCGATTCGTTTATAGAACGATAAACGCATATTGACATCCGGTACATAATCGTCCGGTAACAATGCCGGTATGCGTAATTCGATTTCCACTTGATTTTGGGTGATTTCTTCTAAAGTCGGTTCACGCCCTTCTTGTAAGGCTTTTACCGCATTTTCGAGCAGATCCATATAGAGCGAGAAGCCGATGCTTTCGATTTGCCCGCTTTGTTCCGAACCGAGTAATTCGCCCGCACCACGAATCTCTAAATCGTGAGTGGCTAATACAAAGCCCGCACCGAGGTTATCAATCGAACTTATTGCTTCCAAACGCTGTTGAGCGTCTTTGGTTAGTGCTTTCGGCGGCGGCGTTAATAAATATGCGTAAGCCTGATGATGAGAACGTCCGACACGTCCACGTAACTGGTGCAGCTGTGCCAAGCCGAATTTATCCGCACGCTCGATAATAATCGTGTTAGCCGTCGGCACATCAATCCCAGTTTCGATAATAGTTGAACACACCAATAAATTAAAACGTTGATGATAGAAATCGCTCATCACGCGTTCCAATTCACGTTCACGCATTTGCCCGTGTCCGATCACAATCCGAGCTTCCGGCACGAGCTCAGCTAATTTAGTGGCACAGTTTTCGATAGTCGCCACATCATTGTGTAGGTAATATACCTGACCGCCACGCAGAATTTCACGCAAAATCGCTTCTTTGACGATCAAATCATCGTGTTGGCGTACAAAGGTTTTGATCGTTAATCGTCGTGCCGGCGGACTGGCGATAACGGAAAGATCTCGCATGCCGTTTAACGCCATATTCAGCGTACGAGGGATCGGCGTTGCGGTGAGCGTGAGAATATCGACGTTAGCTCGCAATTGTTTGATTTTCTCTTTTTGACGCACACCGAAACGATGCTCTTCATCAATCACAAGCAAACCGAGATCACGGAATTGCACATCCTCTTGTAGCAGTTTGTGCGTGCCGACTAGAATATCCACTTTGCCTTCCGTCACCTTTTCCAAAATCGCTTTTTGCTCTTTAGCGGTTTTAAAACGAGAAAGCACCTCAACATTAATCGGATAGTTGGCAAAACGGTCTTTGAAATTCTCGAAATGTTGTTGTGCCAACAACGTGGTCGGCACAAGCACGGCAACTTGTTTATGGTTTTCAACCGCCAAGAAAGTCGCTCGCATTGCCACTTCAGTTTTACCAAAACCCACATCACCACAGACAAGGCGATCCATCGCCTTTGGCAAGCACATATCGCTGATAACCGCATTGATCGCGGTTTTTTGATCTTCGGTTTCTTCAAACGGGAAAGTGTGGCTAAATTGCATAAAACTGTCTCGATCGTAGGCAAATGCAAAGCCTTTTTGCGATTCTCGTTTCGCATACACATCGAGTAATTCCGCCGCGACATCCCGGATTTTCTCCGCTGCTTTTTGGCGTGTTTTAGCCCATGCTTCCGAACCGAGTTTATGTAGTGGAGCGGCTTCATCCGCCCCACCGATATAACGAGAAATCAGATGTAATGAAGCAACCGGTACATAGAGTTTCGCCTCGTTCGCATATTGCAATACAAGGTATTCCGCTTTAATACCGCCGGCATCCAACACAGTTAGCCCTGCATAACGGCCAACACCGTTTTCTAAATGCACCACGGCTTGCCCGATTTTGAGTTCCGCAAGGTTACGAATTAGCGTATCCGGATTGACCGTTTTGCGATTTTTCTCCGCACGTTTTGTTTGAACTTTTTCACCCAAGAAATCCGTTTCGCAAATAATTGCTAAATTTTGACCGCTTGCATTTTCAATGATAAAGCCTTGATCAAGCGGTGAAACCATCAATGAAATTTGCGAATCAATTTCCGCTAACGATTTAACCTGTTTCGGTTTGATTTTTAGCGGTGAAAGTAATTCAAGCAAGGTTTCTCGGCGACCTTCACTTTCTACTGAAAATAAAAGCTGCCCATCGAATTTACTACGGAATTTATTGAACGCATCAAACGGATCTTTTAACTGCGAATTAATCGCTAATTCCGGTAGCTTAGCGATATTGGCATTCTGCTTAGCCGCTGACTTTCTGACTTTTTCCGCACTCAACGTCAAACGTGGGTAAGCTTTTAAGCCTCGATTGATTTCATCAACCGAGAACCATAACTTTTCAGGCGGTAACAACGGGCGCATCTGATCAACTCGGCGACTTTCATAGCGTTGAGCAGTATCTTTATGAAACTGTTCCGCTTTTTCCGCAATACCGTCAAAAGTAATAAATAAGGTATTTTCCGCTAAATAATCAAATAGGCTCGCCATTTCATCAAAGAACAGCGGTTGCCAATATTCAATCCCTGCATTCAAGATCCCTTTACTGACTTGCTGATAAATATGTTCCGGTTCACGGCGGATCTCACCGAATTGTTCACGGAATTTAGTTCTAAAATGCTCGATCCCATTGTTATCGGTCGGGAACTCATGTGCCGGCAGTAAATTAATTTCTTTGATTTCGGCTATCGTACGTTGGCTATCCACATCAAAGGTACGAATCGAATCGATTTCATCATCAAAAAAATCTAAGCGGAACGGGCTTTCCGTCCCCATCGGGTAAAGATCGAGTAATGCCCCTCTTACCGCATATTCGCCGTATTCCAACACTTGTTCCACTGCGCGATAACCGGCATTTTCAAGCCGTAAACGTAGCGATTGAATCGAAAAACGATCGCCTTTCTTAATCAATAACACATTATTGGCAAGGTAACTCGGCGGACAAACTTTTTGTAAAAGGGTGCTGATTGGCAACAGAAAAATTTGTTTATTGCCTTGCTGCAAATGAAACAGTGCCGAAAGGCGCGCGGAAATAATATCTTGATGCGGAGAGAAATTATCGTAGGGTAATGTTTCCCAATCCGGAAAAACCGAAACCGGCAAGTTACTAAATTGTTTCAGAGCTTTCTCAAGACGAAGTGCAGTACGAGTATCCGGTGTAACTACAACACTTAAGCCGCTAAATCGTGTCGAAGCTTCTGCAATAGCCAAAGTGTCTGAATGCCCAAGTAAATTACCGAGCGTTTGATGGTCTTGAAATTTGCCCCCTGTTTCAGGCAAATTGAAATGAAGATTAAATGTCATAAGCGGTCAGATTTTTTGGAAAACTTGCGACTATTTTAGTACAATTATGTTCGCTTCTCTATGGTGAGTTTCTTCTTACCGATCATTCAAGGAAAATAGTATGCAACCTAAAGCAAAATATAGAAAAGATTATCGTGCGCCGGATTTTACTATCACTGATATTTATCTCGACTTCCAACTTGATCCCAACCGTACTTTTGTTACCTCAACCTTAACTGTAGAACGTAAAAATAATGAGGCGACTCATCTTCGTTTGGACGGACATAGTTTTGATTTTCTCTCGTTAAAATTAAACGGCGAAGCTTTTGATCGTTTTGAAAAAGATAATGAATCTCTAACCATTGATGTAACCGATATTAGTTCTCCGTTCGAATTACAAATTGAAACCGGTTTAAATCCGGCACAAAACACGTCTTTACAAGGCTTATACCAATCCGGCGACGGAATCTGTACCCAATGTGAAGCTGAAGGTTTTCGTCAAATTACCTATATGTTGGATCGTCCCGACGTGCTTGCAAAATATCGTACAAAAATTACCGCTTCTAAAACGAAGTATCCGTTCTTACTTTCTAACGGCAACCGCATTGCGCAAGGCGATTTGGAGGACGGTCGTCATTGGGTCGAATGGCAAGATCCGTTCTTTAAACCAAGCTATTTATTCGCATTGGTTGCCGGAGATTTTGATCTGTTACAAGATAAATTTATTACTAAAAGCGGTCGAGAAGTCGCATTAGAGATCTATGTCGATCGCGGCAATTTAGATCGTGCCGGCTGGGCAATGGAAAGTCTAAAACGTGCGATGAAATGGGATGAAGATCGTTTCGGCTTAGAATACGATTTAGATATCTATATGATTGTCGCGGTTGATTTCTTTAATATGGGCGCAATGGAAAACAAAGGCTTAAATGTTTTCAACTCTAAATTTGTGCTGGCAAAACCGGAAACCGCTACCGATACCGACTATCTAGATATTGAAAGCGTAATTGCACACGAATATTTCCATAACTGGACAGGTAACCGTATTACTTGCCGAGATTGGTTCCAATTAAGCCTTAAAGAAGGCTTAACCGTATTCCGTGATCAAGAATTTACCTCGGATTTATGGTCTCGTCCGGCAAAACGTATTGAAGACGTACGCTTATTACGTGCGGTGCAATTTGCCGAAGACGCCAGCCCGATGGCGCACCCGATTCGTCCTGAAAAAGTGATTGAAATGAATAACTTCTATACAGTAACCGTCTATGAAAAAGGTGCGGAAGTGATTCGTATGATTCACACCTTATTGGGCGAAGAAAAATTCCAAAAAGGGATGCAGCTGTATGTTACGGAAAATGACGGCTCGGCGGCAACTTGCGAAGATTTTGTTTCGGCAATGGAACGTGCTTCGGGCGTTGATTTAACCCAATTCCGTCGTTGGTATAGCCAATCCGGTACGCCTGAGCTTAGCGTGAGTGATGAATATGACGAAATGCACCATATCTACCGTTTACACGTTTCACAACATACACCGCCGACAGCGGATCAATTAGAGAAAGTAAACTTACATATTCCGTTCAAAATCGAGTTATATAGCGAACAAGACGGCGCGCCGATTAGTTTACAATTTGAAGGTACTACATTAAACAATGTCCTGGATGTCGTACAAGAGCAACAAACCTTCGAATTTCATAATGTAATGCACAAACCCGTACCTGCGTTGTTATGCGATTTTTCCGCTCCGGTGCGTTTAGATTATGCCTATACCAATGCGCAATTAATTGCCTTACTCAAATTCGCACGGAATGATTTTGTACGTTGGGATGCGGCACAAACGTTATTTAACAATGAATTACGCCTAAATTTGGCACACCATCAATCGGAAGAAGCCTTTACTTTCTCCGCCGAATTAACCGAAGCGTTGGTTTATTTATTAGATAACTATGAATCGAATCCGGAATTAACCGCTTTAATGCTAACGCTCCCGAAAGAAACCGAATTCGCCGAATTATTCAAAACAATTGATCCGATCGGTATCGCAATTACTCGTGAATTTATGTTACGTACGATCGCCGAAACCTTACGAGATCGTTTAGTGAACGTATATAACCGTACCCGTTGCGATGCTTATCGTGTTGCTGCGGAAGATATGTCAAAACGTGCGTTACGTAATCTCTGTTTATCCTATCTAGCCTTTACCGATTTAGGCAATAGTCTGACTTATAAGCACTATCAGCAAGCGGATAATATGACGGACACCTTAGCGGCACTCTCTGCAGCGACCAAGGCGCAATTAGCCTGCCGCGATCAGCTATTGGCGGATTTTGAACAAAAATGGCATCAGGACGGCTTAGTGATGGATAAATGGTTTATGCTCCAAGCAACAAGACCGGACGAAAATGTACTTGAAATCGTGCAAGGGTTGCTCAATCACCGTAGCTTTAACTTTAATAATCCGAACAGACTACGTGCGTTAGTCGGTACTTTCTGTAACCAAAGTCCGAAAGCCTTCCATGCGATTGACGGCTCCGGTTACCGATTCTTAGTGGATATTTTAATCAAATTAAACGATAGCAACCCACAAGTCGCATCACGTTTAATTGAGCCGTTGATTAAACTCTCTCGTTATGACAATCAACGTCAAACCTTAATGAAACGAGGTTTAGAACGTCTTCGCAATCTAGACAACCTAGCTCGCGATCTCTATGAGAAAGTTGAAAAAGCGTTACAGTAACATGGGTATAAGATAACTAAAAAGCCTAATTCTTTCGAATTAGGCTTTTTGCTATATCACTTAAACAAGCGGTTGAATTAGACAGAATTTTTGTCAATTTTTCATTAAATTTAACCGCTTATACGCTTGAAATCCTCTATTTTCTAGCCCACATCGGTTGTTCTTGTCCTCGCCATAGACGCTGGATATTATCGTGATGACGATAGACTAATAAACAGCATACCAAAGCCACCGGAAAGGTAAATTCGGGTAAAAACCACCAAATATAAAACGGCATAATCAATGCGGTGATTACTGCGCTCAGCGAAGAATAACCGAACAATAAAAAGACAATTAACCAAGTACATAGTCCGGCTGCCGAAGCGGCAAAACTGATTGATAACAACGCACCGAACGCTGTCGCAACTCCTTTCCCGCCTCTAAAGCGAAAGAACAGCGGGAAAATATGTCCCAAACATGCCGCCAATGCAATCAGTCCGATTTCCGAAGGCTCCAGCTTAAAGTTAAACGCCAATAAAACCGGTAAACCGCCTTTCAAAATATCAAACAACAATACGCCGATTGCCGAAAATTTTCCGCCGATACGTAAAACATTCGTTGCGCCCGGATTATGTGAACCGTTCTCCCTAGGATCCGGCAAACCGGCTAAGCGGCAGAAAATAATTGCGCTTGAAACCGAACCTAACAAATAGGCAAATACTATTAACAAATAGGCGGTAATACTCATAAATTGTCCTTCAATTGGCGTTCTATGTTATATTCTCGGCAATGTTATCACAAAGTTATTAAGGAAACTAAAATGGCGGATAAAGTTTTTATTCACGAATTGACGGCTTTTGCTTCCATCGGTGCTTACGATTGGGAACATACCATCAAACAACGCTTAGTATTTAATATTGAAATGGAATGGGATTTTACCAAAGCGGTAGCAACGGATGACGTGCAATATTGCTTAAATTATGCGGAGGTTTCAGAAAAAATCTTAGCTTTTGTTGAATCCAAGCCATTTAAGCTGGTTGAAACGGTTGCTTATCAAGTAGCGGATCTTTTACAAAATAATTATGGTATCCGTACATTGCGTATTGAATTGCATAAGCCTAAAGCGGTTGCGCAAGCCGGCAGTGTCGGTGTGATTGTAGAACGAAATGCTTAATAAATATCCATTTTAATTATTTCGGTTCGATCTTGATCACAATTGAAATACTGATTTGCGGTTATAATAACTACCCGTCAAACAAAGGAGAAAAAGCATAATGCCAACTTTATTTGCACTTCAACAACGTATCGCTCAAGTTGTTCAAGAAAAAAATGATCCTATAATTAATGCTGTTGCTTCAACGCTTGAGGCTCAAGATTATCACGCTTGTTTTTCGGCTGAACAGGCCAAATCATGGACCCAACAGTTTAAACTTTCACCGGTTGAATTGGCACTTGTCTGTTTACCGCTTGCCGCTTGTTATGCCCTTGTGCCGATTTCTCAATTTTATGTAGGTGCGGTTGCCATCGGTGCATCCGGTCGGTTTTATTTCGGTGCGAATCAAGAGTTTAGCGCACAAGCAATTCAACAAACCGTACATGCCGAACAAAGTGCGATTTCTCATGCGTGGCTTGCCGGTGAAAAGTCTATTACCGATATGGTGGTAAACTACACGCCTTGCGGTCATTGCCGCCAATTTATGAATGAATTGAATAGTGCTAAAACGCTGAAAATTCATTTACCGCACAGCCAAAATAATTTATTGCAACAATATCTACCGGATGCTTTCGGACCAAAAGATTTGAATATCGAACAGGTATTGTTTGATCAACAAACGCACTCACTACCGCTTCAGGGAGATTTATTAACACAAGCGGCGATTCAAGCGGCGGCACAATCTTATGCACCATATAGCAAATCGTTAAGCGGGATTGCCTTACAAGTCGGAGAACAAATTATTTGCGGACGTTATGCGGAGAATGCCGCATTCAACCCGAGTTTTTTACCGCTACAAAGTGCGTTGAACTACCGTCGTTTAAGCGGTAAGTCGGATGAACGGATTACCCGTATTGTGATGGCGGAAGGTAAAGGAACAACCAGTCATCGTCAAATGAGCGAAGCGTTAGCGGAAAGTTTTTTAGGACTTAAGCCGGAATATATTGAAGTGTAATCAGTCTAAATGAAAAAAGCACCTTTCGGTGCTTTTTTATGTCGGTTAGTATTTAGAACCGATGCGGAAAATATGTCGATTAGTTGCCAATTTAGCGGATAGCCAACCGATAAAGATACAAGCGACAATCAAGAAGAACATTTCACTGAATGCCAAGCCGTTTAATTCAAATTTCACCGTAAACATGTCAGTAACATATTTCACTACACCGGTGAAATAACTGATTAACACCGCACTAAATAGGATAGCGAGTAAGCTACCGAAAAAGCCGTAAATCATACCGGTATAAAGGAACGGGCGAGCGATAAAATGATCGGTTGCACCTAATAATTGCTGTACTTCAATCGACGCTTTGCTATTTGCCACATCGGTACGCACCGCATTACCTACAACCAAAAATACCGCAATCAACATTAACACGGTACAAACCATTGCAATACGAGCGATTAACCAAGTTAAGGCGGTTAATTTTTCCAACCAGCCGTTATCTAAACGGACTTCTTGCACCCCTTTAATCGCCTGTAAACCGTTACGAAACTCAAGCATCGTATCGTTATCGGTAAATTGTTTTTTCGGTTTAAGGGTAACCACCGCCGGCAAAGGATTATCATCGATAATATCTAACGCTTCGCCGAAACCCGACCACGAACGAAATTCTTCCAAACTCTGCTGACGAGAAATATAGTTAAGCGATTCGATTTTATCCGCATCGAAATGACGAATACGTTCCACCACCGCATTCACATCGTGTTCAGCGAGATTTTTATGCAGATAAACAGTAAGTTCCGGTTCCGGATAAAATTCGGTTGCCGCCTGATTGGTATTTTTCCAAAGTAAATAACTTACCGTCGGAATAGTCAGCGAAACCGCAATCACCAACACGGTGAGAAATGTACCGAACTTACGCTTCTTGAGATCTTGCCAGACCGAACGTAAGGTATAACGAGTTTGGGCACCAAGAGTTGTACTAAATGAACGAGCCATATTGTTTCCTTAATTTCTGAGATGACCTTGCTCTAATACTAAGCACGGTTTCGGACGTTTTGAAATAATATTGGTATCATGCGTTGCCACTAAAACCGTTGTGCCTGCCTGATTAAATTCTTCAAATAAACGGAAAATTTCAAACGAGAGTTTCTCGTCTAAATTACCGGTCGGCTCATCCGCTAATAGTAAAATCGGACGATGTACAATCGCACGAGCAATATCCACTCGTTGTTGTTCACCGCCTGAAAGATGTAACGGCAAATAATTCGCTTTATTCGCTAAACCGACACGCTCTAACGCAATACGCGCTTCACGCTCAACTACTTGCTGATTCATGCCTTGGATAATCAGCGGTAACGCAACATTATCCAAAATCGTACGATCGGTAAGTAAACGGTAATCTTGATGAACCATACCGATTTGACGGCGTAAAAACGGCAATTCGTGCGCTTCAAGACGGGTAATATCATGCCCGTTAAACATCACTTGTCCGCCGTTTGCCCGCTCAATGCCCATAATCAGTTTAAGCAAGGTACTTTTACCGGCACCGGAATGACCGGTTAAATACGCCATACCGCCGGCAGGTAAATGGAAATTAATCCCCTGTAGTGCCGGCTTACCGCCTTTATAAGCTTTACTTACATTTGTGAATTTAATCATTGTGTTTACCTTTTTCTACTCCGATATATTCGGAAATAGCGGTCTAATTTTAACCATTTTTTGTAAAAGAATGTGCGTAATATTTTATTCTTCGTGTTCGAATAATGCTTCGATAAATTCTTCCGCATTAAACGGACGCAGATCTTCAATTTTTTCGCCGACTCCGATAAAGCGAATCGGAATGTTAAATTGGTCGGCAATCGCAAAGATCACACCGCCTTTTGCCGTACCGTCTAATTTCGTTAGCGCAATACCGGTTAAGCCGACCGCTTCGTTAAATAATTTCGCTTGGCTAATTGCGTTTTGTCCCGTACCGGCATCTAAGGTGAGCATAATTTCGTGCGGTGCGCTTTCATCGTATTTTTTCATCACACGTACGATTTTTTTCAACTCGTCCATTAAGTTGTTTTTATTCTGCAAACGACCGGCGGTATCTGCGATAAGAATATCAATCCCTTTTGATGCCGCCGATTGCATCGCATCAAAAATCACCGAAGCGGAATCCGAACCGGTAGATTGTGCGACAACAGGAATATTGTTACGTTCCCCCCAAACTTGTAACTGTTCTACCGCTGCGGCACGGAATGTGTCGCCGGCGGCAAGCATTACGGATTTTCCTTCCGCTTGGAATTTACGCGCTAATTTACCGATAGTGGTTGTTTTACCCACACCGTTTACCCCAACCATTAAAATCACGTAAGGCTTTTTGCCGGTATCGATTTCAAGCGGCTGGCTAACCGGTTTTAACACTTCGCCAAGTTCGAGTTTTAATTGCTGATAAAGTAAATCGGCATCTTTAAGTTGTTTCTTAGAGGCGTGTTGGGTTAAGTTGTTGATAACTTTAGTGGTTGTCGGCATACCTAAGTCGGCGACTAATAACTGCTCTTCCAGTTCTTCAAATAAATCGTCGTCAATTTTTTTGCCGCTAAAGAAATTACGAAAACCGGAACCGATACTCTGTTTAGTTTTTACCAATCCTTTTAACAAACGACTGAAAAAACCACCTTCGCTCGGTTTTTCTTGGTAATCATCCGTCTTTTGTTCAACTTGGTCGTGTTCCGCCTTTTCGGTTTCAAGTTCAACCAGTTCTTCCAATTCTTCAAAATTTTCTTCCGCATCAGACTTGGTTTTCACCTCACCGGCAAGCTCCGCATCAACCACTTTTTCAACACGTTGCTCAATTTGTTGGTGATGGTTAATCTCACTTTCGCTTGCAGATTTTTCGCTAAATTCGACCGCTTGCGTAAGTTCTTGAGACTGAGGCTGCTCTTCGATATTTTCCGAATGAGAGACTACCGATGATACTTCTTCCGTTTGTGTAAACGGCTGCTCAATTTTTGCCGTATCAATAATTGACACGGAATTTTCTTTCTCTTGTTCGAAAGATTGTTCAACTTCATTTACCGCTTCTTTCAGAAAAGTTTTAGCTTCTTCCAGCTTATCTTCAACGAATTGTTCGATATTTTCCGATTTTTGTTCAAAAAACTCTTCAACTTGTTCAAATTTCTGCTCAATCGTATCTTCGATACGCTCAACAAAATCCTCAGCCTGTTCCGCTTTTTGCTCCACTGAATCAACAAATTCCTTGATTTCAGGTTGTGAAGTAATTTGCTCAAACTTATCTTCTATTTTATCTTCGAGATCTTCTAACTTCTGTTCTACCGTTTCTTGTAACTGCTCGACCTTTTGTTCCGCTTGTTCTACTTTTTGCTCTACAGTTTCTTCTGCAGCCGATTCGGTATGTTGTTCGGTTTGGATTTCCGCTTGTTTCGGTTCATCTTTTTTACCGAAACCTAACCAAGACCAAAAACCTTTTTTCTTTTCTGCCATATTTTTCTCACTTTTCCTTCAAAATGGACTAAACTTGTATAGTTTATCAAATAATCCTTATTTTTCCTTTAGTTAGTATGAAAAAAAATCGTAATTCCACTTTACAAAATAAGCCGACCGGCGAAGTGCGTGTCATTGCAGGGCTGTGGCGAGGACGAAAACTACCGGTGTTAAATGCGGAAGGTTTACGCCCGACCACAGACCGAGTAAAAGAGACCCTGTTTAATTGGCTGATGAATGATGTGGCGGGTAGTCGTTGCTTAGATTGCTTTGCGGGCAGCGGTTCACTTGGTATCGAAGCACTTTCTCGCCAAGCACAAGCGGTTGTTTTTCTTGAAAAATTTGCAAATGCGGCAAATCTGCTGAAAAATAATTTAACCTCACTTAAAACCACAAATGGCACCGTGATTAATACCGACACACTGCAATATTTAGCTCAAAAAAATCCTGATCAGGGGTTTGAAGTGGTATTTGTCGATCCGCCTTTTCATTACGGCTTTGTGCCGAAGGTGCTAACATTATTGGCTGAAAACCACTGGCTTGCCGACAATGCGTTGATTTATGTGGAAACGGAAAAGAACCATCCGCCGCTTGAATTACCGAGTAATTGGCAAATTCTTAAAGAAAAAACCGCCGGACAAGTAATAAGTCGCTTGATCCAATGTCTATAAATTTGACTTTTCTAACCTTTATTGGCAAATTAAGTCGCTATTTTTTACATAAAAGAAACAAATTATGAACAAATTAACTCCAGACGAAGCGATTGATCTCGCATATGATATTTTCCTTGAAATGGCGGGTGAGAATTTAGATCCTGCGGATATTTTATTATTCAATTTACAATTTGAAGAGCGTGGCGCAGTTGAAATGGTTGAAACCTCGGACAATTGGGATCAAGAAATCGGTACATTAATTGATCCGGACGCATTTGCAGAAGTGTGGGTCGGCTTAGTGAACGATAAAGATGAAATGGATGACGTATTCGCTCGCTTCTTAATTTCTCACGATGCGGATAACCGAGAATATCACGTGATCTGGAAGGAATAATTTAAAAGGAGATTTATGTCTTGTATTCCAAAACCTCAAGAGGTACCTGAATTTTCACAGCAATTCCGTAATGCGATGGCGCATTTATCCGCCGCAGTGAGTATTGTGACCACTAATGGTGCGGCAGGTAAAATCGGGATCACTGTATCATCAGTTTGCTCGGTAACCGATACACCGCCGACTTTGCTTTTCTGTATAAATCAAAGCAGTTCCGTACACGATATTATCAAGCAAAACGGTAAAGTGTGTATCAATGTCTTAAGCCATGAACAAGAAGAAATGGCGAAGCATTTTGCTTGTATCCTATGTAGCAGTATGGAAGAGCGTTTCGCTTGGGATATTTGGGACGAAGGGTTTGACGGACAGCCGGTATTGCGCGGTTCAATCTCGTCTTTACAAGGTGATATTGTCGATACCCATTCGGTGGGTACACATACTATTTTTATGGTTGAGCTGAAACATATTGATGTGATGCCCAATACCGGTTTAGTTTATTTCGGCCGCCAATTTAAAGGCATCGAAATTTAAAAAGCGATCTAATAAATCTTAGGTATTTTTGATATAACCGACTATTTTAGTCGGTTTTTTTATTGCCTAGAAAAATCAGAGGAGTAAAATTTGCCATTATTTTATTCGTTAGAGAGGACTCATCATGCAAAATTTAATTTGCTATAAACAAATGCCGGTTTGGACCAAAGACAGCCTGCCACAAATGTTTAAAGAAAAGCACAATACTAAACAAGGGACTTGGGCAAAACTAACCATTCTTAAAGGCGAATTAAAATTTTATGAATTGACCGAACAAGGAGAAGAAGTCAATAGCGTGATTTTTACCCCTGAAAATCAGCCTCCGTTTGTTGAACCGCAAATTTGGCATAAAGTTGAAGCACTTTCCGATGATTTAGAATGTCAGTTAGCCTTCTATTGCGAAGCGAAAGATTACTATGCGAAAAAATATAATCTAACCACAACTCATTCTGAAGTGTTAAATGCGGTTAATTATGTAAAAGCCGGTAAAGCGTTGGATTTAGGTTGTGGGCGCGGACGTAATTCTCTCTATCTGAATTTATTAGGTTTTGATGTGACAGCGGTTGATCATAATGCCGAGAGTATCGAATTCTTAAACTATATGATTGAGAAAGAGAATCTGAGCAATATCGAAACCGGTATTTATGATATTAACCAAGCGACAATTGGTAATCAAAACGGCGAATATGATCTGATTGTTTCGACAGTTGTAATGATGTTCTTAAACCGTGAACGCATTCCGGCAATTATTGAAAATATGCAGAAAAACACCAAAGTCGGCGGCTATAATCTGATTGTGTGTGCAATGAGTACCGAAGAATATCCGTGTCCGATGCCATTTTCATTTACCTTCAGCGAGGGAGAGTTAGCAAACTATTATCAAGACTGGGAATTAGTAAAATACAACGAAGATTTGGGCGAATTGCATAAAACCGATGCGAACGGCAACCGTATTAAAATGCGCTTCGCAACCATGTTAGCCAAGAAAGTAGCGTAATTTATCCATTTTATCCTAACAACAAGCGGTCTGATTTAACGGGAAATTTGCAAATTTTTCCAAAAATCAGACCGCTTGTCCGTATATAAAAAAAGGTACTCATCGGAGACGAGTACCATCGCAAAATTTACGCTTTATCCGTTGCCGGACGTTCAAACGCCAGCACTTTCGCTTCTACTCTACGTAACAGAATCGTCATCATACCGGTAATCACTAAGTAAATCGCCCCGGCAATACCGTAAATGGTAATCGCATCGTATTCCGTACCGTATAGCTGACGGGCATAGCCCATAATATCCAAGAGCGTGATGGTTGAAGCTAACGATGTGCCTTTAAACACTAAGATAATCTCATTGCTATACGACGGTAACGCACGGCGCAATGCGTATGGAATTAAAATTTTCAAAGTGTCTAAACGGCTTAAACCAAGTGCCGCACAGGTTTCCCATTGTCCTTTCGGAATCGCTTTTACCGCGCCGTGGAATAATTGAGTCGAATACGCCGCACTATTTAACGCTAACGCTAATGCGGCACAAAACCACGCATCGGATAGGAATTGCCAAGCAAAGCTATCGACAATCCATTGGAATTGTCCGGGCCCATGATAAATCAAAAAGAACTGCACTAATAACGGCGTACCGGTAAATAACATTAAATAACCGTTTACTACCGCTTTGATCAGCTTGTTTTCCATTGAAAGTAAGAAGGTCAAAATCACCGCTAATACAAACGCAATCAGCAATGAAACGGCAGTTAAACTTAAACTGGTTGGAATACCTTGAGCAATGACGGCTAAATAATCTTGAAACATTATTTACCCCCTCTTTCAAAACGTGTGAAACGTTTTTCAAGTCCGGCAATAATTACTTGGCTAATTAAAGTAATCGCTAAATAAATTAATGCCGCTAAACCGTACCATGTGAAAGGCTGATGTTCATTGGTATTAATTAAATCCGTCTGACGCATTAAATCGTCCACGCCAATCAAAGAGATCAACGCCGTATCTTTTAACAACACTAACCATTGATTACTTAAACCCGGTAAAGCATGACGCCAAACCTGCGGCATAATAATTCTTAAAAACGTATGCGCACGACTTAGCCCTAATGCCGCACCGCTTTCCCATTGTCCGTTCGGTACGGCTTGAATCGCGCCACGCAATGATTGCGAAGCATAGGCGGAAAAAATTAAGGAAAGTGCTAATACCCCGCAACTAAACGCACTAAACTCAACATATTCGCCGGTAATTTTTTCTACCAATTCGGTTGAACCGAAGAAAATCAGTAAAACGACTAAAATCTCCGGCAAACCACGCAATAAGGCTAAAAAAATAGAAGTCGGTTTACTCACACAAGGTTGTTTACTGGTTTCAAGTACCACAAACAACATTGAAAGTAATAAGCCGACTATCAAGGAAGTCAGTGCCAACCCTAAGGTCATTAGGGTGGCACTATAAATAAGCGGAAGATATTCTGAGAACATAAAAATTATTTAGTCATCCATTTATCGTAGATTTTTTGATATTCGCCGTTCGCTTTAATGGTCGCTAAACCTTTATTTAATTCCGCGACTAATTCGCTATTCGATTTATTTACCGCAATACCTAAACCGTTACCGAAATATTTTTTATTGGTTACTTTGTCACCTACGAATGAAAGCTCCGCTTCTTTCGATAACATATCCGCTAATACCGCAGTATCGCCGAAGATAATATCAATACGACCGTTTTTTAAATCCAATACCGCATCTTGTAACGAAGCGTATGCTTTAGGTGCGTATTGTTTTGCTTCCGCAACAACATATTGTTGGAAGGTCGTACCGTTTTGTACGCCGACATTTTTAGCCGTATTTAAATCCGCTTTACCTTTTACCGCAATAAAACTTGCCGAACTATCATAATAAGCCTCTGTGAAAGCCACTTGTTTTGCACGCGTTTCGGTAATATCAATCGCCGAGATTGCCGCATCGATACGTTTTTGTTTCACTGCTTGTACTAAACCGTCAAATGCTTGACCTTTAAACGAACAATTCGCTTGAATTTCCTTACAAATTGCATTGGCAATATCCACATCGAAACCAATGATTTCGCCTTTTTCATTGGTTAATTCAAACGGAGGATAACTTGGTTCCATTGCAAAGGTTAAGTCTTTTGCTTGTGCGGAAATTGCGCTAAGTGCGATGGCTGATGCTAATAATAATTTTTTCATAATGTGTCCTTGCATAGTGTTTATTCTGAGTGAGAGAGATAGTTTTCAAATTGAGCAGTTTTCGGCTGTTCAAAACAATCCGCACCGCCTTGTTCGATAATTTTGCCTTTTTCCATATACACCACTTTGGTTGCCACTTTACGTGCCACACCGACTTCGTGGGTAACAATCACCTGCGTAATGCCGGTATCTTGTAATTCTTTAATAATATCAACCACTTGGGCGGTAATTTCCGGATCCAATGCGGCAGTCGGCTCATCAAATAACAGTACCTGCGGCTGCATCATTAATGCACGAGCAATCGCCACACGTTGTTGCTGACCGCCGGATAATTGTAATGGGAAGCGATCAGCAAACTCATCTAAACGTAAACGTGTTAAATGCGCCTTAGCACGTTGAATCGCTTCTTCTTTCGCTAAACCTAATACCTTCATCGGCGCTTCAATCAGATTTTGCATCACGCTTAAATGCGGCCATAAATGATATTGTTGAAACACCATACCGACTTCACGGCGTAATAATGCAATTTCTTTCGCATCGGTCTTCGCCGAAAGATTGAATTTATGTTGTGCAATCTCAAGCGTACCCGATTGCGGAATTTCCATTAAATTCAGCGTACGAATTAAGGTACTTTTACCGGCTCCGCTAGGCCCTAACAGCACTACCGTATCGCCTTTTTCGATATCTAAATTAATATCGAATAACGCTTGGCTTGAGCCGTAAAAAAAATTGACGTTGTGAATGCGAATTGCCATTCGTTTAAAATCCCGTATATTTCAAATAATTGAATGAATACTAAATTTTATTGCATAATTATGCAAGTCGTTTTTAGATTATTTTGCAAATTTTTTATAAAAAACGACCGCTTGCCATTAACTATTTAAATTAAATATAACAAGCGGTCGTTTTTCTCAAAAGTTTTACCATGCTGGTACGAGTGTCCTCACTCGTACCGTCCGTCCAATGCTCGTTCCAGTAATTAGCTTAAACGTCATAAGTTCCCATGATACTTGCGCTGGCTAGAATGTGATCTTGCATTGCAAAATGCAGATCATTGAAACGGAAACCCGAAGTTAAATTCAGCTTGGTATCCAGCGCATAAACGATAAGTTCGTAACGGTGTTTACAATTCGGCGGTGCCATACCGCCATAATTTGAAGCTTCTTCGAGAGAAAAGTTACCTAATTTACTTGCCCAAGAATTTGCACCTTGTACAAAATCGGTGGCGGTCAGGCTTTCATTTTCGGCAATTTTGGTACGCTCTAAATCGGCAATTAACCAATGAATCCAAACGAAACCGCTGGCGGTAATCGCATCTTTATCTTCCAAAACAACGGCAAAAGATTTCGTACCTTCAGGTACCTCACTAATTTCAAACGGAATCGAATAACTCGGCATACCGTTCGGGCTGAATTGACTGCCGCGTTTGCCGTATTTATCTTCAAACGCACCGTTTTTAATCGCAGAGCTAATTACTTTCATAGAACCTACCTTATAGTTAATTATCAGAAATTGGCCTATACTATACGCCCATTTAATTTATTAGGAAATACGATGTTATATGCTTTATTAGCCATTGTTATCGGCTTAATTTTACTCGTTTGGAGTGCAGATAAATTTGTAGAAGGCGCAGCTTCTTCCGCACGTCATTTCGGTATGTCCCCCTTGTTGATCGGGATTGTGATTGTCGGTTTCGGCACCTCGGCACCGGAAATGTTGGTATCGGCTTCTTCCGCAATGAAAGGTGCTTCGGGGATTGCGCTCGGTAATGCTTACGGCTCCAATATCACCAATATCGCGCTGATCTTAGGGGTAACCGCATTAATCAAACCGATTATCGTTGCTTCCGAGGTCATTAAAAAAGAACTCCCGATTTTAATTTTAATTACTTTGGTTTCCGCTTACTTCTTAATGGATGCGCAAGTCACTCGTTTGGAAGCGATTATTTTACTGGTGATTTTCGCAATCTATATGGCTTGGACAATCTGGCTTGCGCTACAAAGTAAAAACGACACACTGGCTCAAACGGAATCGTTAAACGAAGAAAAATTTCCGATTAAGAAAGCCTTATTTTGGGTGGTTGTCGGTTTACTTTTTTTAATGGCAAGTTCTCAGTTACTGGTTTGGGGTGCGGTTGAGATTGCTAAATATTTCGGTGTAAGCGATTTAGTTATCGGTTTAACCATTGTAGCGGTCGGTACATCATTACCTGAATTGGCTTCATCAATTATTGCGGCTCGTAAAGGCGAATCGGATCTTGCTTTAGGTAATATTGTCGGCTCGAACTTATTTAACGCTTTAGCTGTTGTCGGTATTGCAGGGGTAATTGAACCGATGCAAGTGGAAGCGGAGGTTTTCTCCCGTGATATGCTTGTAATGTTGGCGGTAACTATCCTATTATTTTTCTTTGCGTTTAGTTTCCGTAAAAGACCGGGCAGAATTAATAGAGTAGAGGGTTGCGTGCTATTTATGTGTTATGTGGCCTACACCTTATATCTGTTAAAAACAGCGGTTTAAAGTTCCCATTCAGATAAATTAAGCGGTCATTTTTCTTGAAGATGTTGCAAAATCCTCGGAAAAATGACTGCTTGTTTTAACGTGGTACTTTAGGCTTATCCAGCGGTACGATTTGTAAAGTCTTACCTAACGGAACGAGTAATTTCAATACAGTCGCCAAAGACGGATTAACCGAACCTTTTTCTACTCGCGCAATCATGGATTGTTTCACACCGCTTAATTTTTCCAGCTTTCTTTGTGAGATCCCCAGTTGCTGACGGGTTTCAATAATCTCTAAAATAAGCCGTATGCGAAATTGTGTTTCGGCTATTTCCAACTCGTCAAAAATTTCTTGTTCAAACGATGTCCAACTAGAACCAATAGGGCTCATCTTTTATTCTCTCCTGTAGATCTGCTAAACGAACTTTTGCACGTTCTATCTCCCGTTTCGGAATTCGATAATTATTTTTGGCAAAATAATGCAATAATACGAATTTACCTCGAATGATACTTGCAAATAACAGACAATCACCGACCGGACGTAGCTGCCAAATACGATCTTCCAAATGCTTGATATAATTCTCGCCGGCACGAGTGCCGTGCAAATGTAAAATGCTTAAATGATGGCTAATTTTGTGTAATCGTTCTCGACTGCCTTCCTGCTGTTCTTTTAACAACCTTAACAGAAATTCTTTAACGGGTTCTCTCCCTCGTTTATCTCGATAAAAGACTATTTCATACATCGTTTTTTCTCCTTTTGAATGAAAACGCGTAAATTTATTATGGCTTTATCGAATAACTTTCTCAATATAAAACGTCATTTTTTGTCAATTTTTTAAAATTGACTCACAATAACTCACTATTTTTCCTGTAAGAAGTCACGGTTTTGCCTGACCTTACTTATTTATATTACAATAGACCATCTTTTATTTTCTTATTTCAATATGCTAAAACGTTTTATCTTTCTCTTCGTTAGCCTGACGCTAACATTTTCCGCACATGCCGGTCTATTTGGTAATGATCAGCCCAAATACTTGACCGGATCCGAAGCATTCGCTTTTTCGGCGACACCGAAATCCGATAATCAAATTGAACTGAATTGGCAAATTGCAGACGGCTATTATCTGTATAAAAAGGAAATCCAGGTCACTCCGCAAAATGCCGAAATCCAGCCGTTAGCTTTCCCTATTGCGGAAAATTATCACGATGAATTTTTCGGTAATGTGGAAATTTTCCGTGATCAGCTGACGCTACCGGTAACATTCTCTGCGGCACAAGCAAACAGTAGTCTTTCGGTTCGTTATCAAGGCTGTACCAAAGGTTTTTGCTATCCGCCTGAAACGGTCACCATTGCATTAGACGGACAACCAGCGGTCGATTCCGTACAAAATTTTGCAAAAAATAGTGCAAATTCAACCGCTTCTCAGCTACAGGCTAATGCGCCGAAAGCGGAACAAGATCAGCTTGCCGAGAACTTAGCCAACAATCGCTTATCGATTTTCTGGTTCTTTGTGCTGGGTATCGGTTTAGCCTTTACCCCGTGCGTATTACCAATGCTGCCGTTGTTATCTGCGATTGTAATTGGCAATAAGCAACGCCCTAATACGTTCAAAGCTTTATTACTCAGCTTTGCTTATGTACAAGGTATGGCGCTTACTTATACGCTGTTAGGCTTAGTGGTGGCGGCGATCGGCTTACCGTTCCAAGTAGCGTTACAAAGCCCGCCGGTGCTGATTTCACTTGCGATTTTATTCACCATTTTAGCCGCTTCGATGTTCGGCTTATTTGAAATCCGCTTGCCGAATTCATGGCAGCAAAAACTGAATGCAATGAGCCAAAAACAGCAAGGTGGTGCATTTGGTAGCGTTTTTGTAATGGGGATGATTGCCGGCTTAGTGGCTTCGCCCTGTACTTCCGCGCCGTTATCCGGCGCATTACTGTATGTTGCCCAAAGTGGGGACTTGCTCACCGGCGGATTAGCACTCTATTTATTAGCATTAGGAATGGGGATTCCGTTAATTCTGATTACCTTATTCGGCAACCGTATTTTACCGAAATCGGGCGATTGGTTATTAAAAGTAAAAACCGCATTCGGTTTTGTGATGTTAGCATTACCGGTCTTTTTACTTAGCCGTATTTTACCGAGCCATTACGAGTCGTTTATGTGGTCGGCACTGGCGATGGTATTTGTCGGTTGGTTGATTAGCGTGATTCCTACACAAGGCTTAATCAAACAAGCGGTCAGAATTGCATTGTTTTTTACATTTGCGCTTGCTTCTTACCCTTGGGCGAACTTAGTCTGGAATCAAGGTAACGCTCATTCGGCGCAAGTAAGCAATCACTTAGCGTTTGAACGCGTGCAATCACTTGCAGAATTACAAGCAAAATTGACCGCTTCACAAGGCAAAAAAGTGATGTTGGATCTATATGCCGATTGGTGTGTGGCGTGTAAGGAGTTTGAGAAATACACCTTTACTGATCAAGCCGTACAGCAAAAATTGGCGGAAATGGTGGTGCTGCAGGTGGATATGACCAATAACTCGGCACAAAACGATGAGTTAATGAAACACTTTAATGTATTAGGTTTACCAACCATTTTATTCTTTGATGAGAACGGTAATGAGCTGACGCAATCAAGAGTTACCGGCTTCTTAGAAGCAAAT